>CAISUK010000076.1 GCA_903888645.1 uncultured Pseudomonadota bacterium
AAATGGATGTCAGCACGGTGGATGCTGCGAGCCGAACCCTGGCGATGGTCGATTCGGCCTTGGCGAATATCAACAGCCAGCGTGCTCGCTACGGCGCCTTGCAAAACCGCTTCGATTTGACCATATCCAACTTGCAGGCAACCTCGCAAAACCTGTCAGCCGCCCGTTCGCGGATTCAGGATACCGACTTCGCTGCGGAAACGGCCAACCTGACGCGTAACCAGATTCTGCAGCAGGCCGGTATCGCGATGTTGTCGCAAGCCAACGCGATTCCGAACCAAGTGCTGTCGCTGCTCAAGTAACCAGTCAGACGTAAGGCCGGTATGATCCGAGGCTCAATCCCCTGATCCTACCGGCCAATTCCAAGGAGATAATCATGCCGTTACCAAATATTGGCGGCACTTCGGATGGTCTGCAGCGAGCGGCAACGCTTCCAGTGAGTTCGGGTACGGGCAATCCAGCAAGAACACGCAGTGATGCGCCTGTCGTCCCTGACGCGTCTCCGGTGCCGCAACAGCAGCAAAGCAGCCAGGCCATTGTGCAGTCGAATACCAAGCAGTTGAACGCCGCGATGGACAAGCTCCGTCAGGCCGCAGAGGTTTCTTCAAGCAGTCTCAGTTTCTCTGTGGATAATGACACGGGCAAGACCATCGTGAAAGTGACAGACCAGGCGACCGGCCATCTGATCAGGCAGATTCCTTCGCAGGAAGTGATAGAACTTGCCAACTCGATCAACCAGATGCAGGGAATCTTGTTCAACAAGAAAGTCTGAGCTAGACAGATAGCTATCCAATCGAAGCACAGCCAGATCAAAAGCCCGCCGACCGCGGGCTTTTTTTCTCAACTTATTCTGAAATTGGCCGATAATTTGCTAGTAGCGGTACATTGAGTTTCACTGAGCGTTTACTGAGAGGTCCATCATGGCATCCACCATTTCGTCGCCGTCATCGAGCGCCATCGGCGGCACCTTGACTTCTCCCGGTGTCGGCTCGGGACTGGACATCAATGGATTGATTACCAAGCTGATGACTGTCGAGCAAATTCCGGTCAATGCGCTGAACACGCAGGAAGCCGGCGGCCAGGCAAAAATTTCCGCCTACGGCACGCTATCAAGTTCGGTGGCATCGCTCAAGACGACTGTCGACGCGCTCAAGGACAGCACCCTTTATGCGAAAAATGCTGCCAACAGCAGCGACAGCACGGTATTCGGCGCTACCGCGAATACGGTGGCCAAAGCCGGTACTTACAGCATCACTGTGAGTGCGCTCGCTTCCGCCCAGACGTTGACCTCGGCAACCTTTGCCAGCAGTTCGAGTGCCATCACCACGGCCGGCGGCCAACTGAAATTCGAGGTCGGGACATTCACGACTGGAACGCCCGGAAGTTTCGCTGTTGGCTCGGCAACGCCTGTCACGGTAGATATCCCGGCGGGTTCTTCATTGACAGCTATCCGCGACAAGATCAATGCCGCCAATGCCGGCGTAACTGCCAAGCTTGTCAGTGTGGATAGTGCCGGTACCCAATTCAAACTGTCGATCACCAGCAGTACCACCGGTGCGGCCGGGAGTCTGCGCATTACGGCACTGGACAGCAGCGGCACGGCGTTGGCCACGAATAACACCGAACTGGCGCAGCTTTCCTACGACCCCACCAAGACTGCGGGGGCAGGAAACGAATATGCGGTCGCCGCACCAGCGCAGGATGCGCACATTCAGGTGGATGGCGTCGATCTCTACCGAAACAGCAATGTCGTTGGCGACGCCATCACCGGGGTTGCAATAACGGCGACCAAGCTTGGCTCCGCGACGCTGACGGTGGCTTCTGACACGAAATCGTTACAGACGGCCATCGAATCCTTTGTCAAGTCTTACAACGACACTGTCGCATTGGGGCGCAGTCTTTCCAACTTCAATACGGCCACCAATACGGCCGCCGTGTTGACTGGCGACAGTGCCGCCAGAAGCCTGCTCTCGCAACTCAGCAGGATGATGAGTTTGACCGGGCCGTCGGCTAACACGAACATCAAGTACCTGTCGGACATCGGCATCAACCTGCAGAGGGACGGTTCGTTAAAGATCAATACGATCAAGCTGCAAACCAATCTTCAGTACTCGCTGCCGAGCGTGACCTCGCTCTTTTCTTCGACCGATACCTCGCTTTCGTCGAAGGGATTCGCCCTACAAATGTCATCGCGCCTGGACTCGCTATTGGCGCCGCAGGGCCTGCTCGCCAATAGTGTCACCGGGCTTCAAGCCACCATCAAGAGCATCGGCGTTCGCCGCACTGCACTGCAGAATCGCCTGGTGCAAGTCGAAAAGAACTACCGGGCGCAATTCACCGCGCTGGACACGCTGGTTGCCAGCATGCAACAAACATCGCAGTACCTGACGCAACAATTGTCGGCAATATCCGCCAACAACAAGTCAGCTTGATGCCTCGATAAGGAAACACAACATGTTTGCCACCACCGGCTACAAATCAGCAAACGCTTACCGCAACATGGATCTGGAAACAGGCATCCAGTCGGCGAGCCCGCACAAACTGGTGCTGCTGCTACTTGAAGGCGTTGGCTTGAGCATTTCCCGGGCGCGCCAGCATATGCGGCAGCGCGAGATTCCGGAAAAAGGCAAGGCGATTTCAAACGCGATTTCGATCATCGGCGATGGCCTCAAAGCCAGTCTGGATATGGAGCGTGGCGGTCCTCTGGCCGAGCAGTTGGCAGGACTTTATGACTACATGTGCCTGCGCCTGCTTTACGCCAACCTGCACAACGAAGAGGCCGCGCTTGACGAGGTCGCCGGCCTGCTCGGCGAAATCAAGGTCGCCTGGGAAGAAATAGCCAATGATCCAGCCGTTCTTTCGCCGAATCAGGCAGCCGCTTAGGAACTACCATGCTATCGATGACTGCCCAAATCAAGATCTACGAGCAAATGCGCGTGCTGTCGGCACAGATGGTGGAGGCCGCTCAGTCTGCCGATTGGGACCGACTGATCGGGCTTGAAAAGTCAGTCGCGGCTTTGCGAGACACCCTGATTGAGCAGCATGTCGAGCCAGACATGTCCAGAGACGAGGCTCAACGCAAAGCCGCTCTCATCAGCGGAATTCTCGAAGACGACGCTGAGATTCGCCGCCATACCGAGCCGTGGATGGACAAGGTCCGGCAATTTCTCGGCGGCGCGGCGAAACAGCGCCAGGTCGAGCGCGCCTACGGCGCTGGTCTTTAGTTTGCATGGCGGATTGCCGCCATGACTTCATTTTTTCTCCCGGAGTTTGAGTTGAGGGTCGCGCCATGACCCTGATCCCCCCAGATATCGGCGTGCGTTTGCGCATGGAGACTGAAGCCAGTCTCCAGTCAATCGCCCCGATCAAGGGAATCCCGAGCGATTTGCCGGAATTGCAAGTTGGTCAGGCGTTCAGCGCGCGCATCCAGCAAGTTCTCCCCGAAAATACCTATCGGGCTCTGGTCGCAGGCAAGACCGTCACCCTGGCACTGCCGCAAGGCGCTTCCCCGGGCGATACGCTCGACCTGGTGGTCATCGACCGCACGGCGAAAGCGATTGTCGCGCAGATCGTCTCTGGCAAAGTCGAAGCAGCGACCGCACCCTACGCCAACACCAACCTCAGCCCGGCAGCGCAATTGATCGGCAAATTGCTTTTACCTGAAGGCCAAGCGCCAGCCGCGGCGCCCTTATCGCGTGGCCAGCCCTTGCTCGCTCAGCCACCGCTGAACGGTGCGGATATGGCGCCAAAGCTCAGCCAGGCCGTCACGCAAAGTGGCTTGTTCTACGAATCGCATCAGGCCAAGTGGGTCGCCGGTCAACTGACTATGGCGCAGCTGCAGCAGGAGCCCCAGGGGCAGCATCCGATTGCACTGGCGATCCGCCATTTTGCCGCGGCGACCCCGCCGGGTCTGCCCCAATTCGCTGAACCCAATGCGCTCTCTCAAACACCAACGAGAGCCAATTTGTCACCAGAAACAATAGTTAAGACGGAAATATTGGCAAAGGCGGAAAGCGCATTGCTGCCCAAGGAATTGGCGCAGGCATTGTCGTCAGCAAATACCAAACCGGGCAATTACGCCATTGACGATTCATTGCGATCCTTGCAGACCCCCTTTCCCTTGCGAACCGAAAGCAGCCCGCAGACCGCTTCGACCGCAGCCCCGGCGCAGCAAATTCCAGATGATTTGCGCCCGCTGGTGCAACAGCAACTCGATTCGGTAGCAACGCAAAGATTGGCTTGGCACGGCGAAGTCTGGCCTGGTCAAAAGATGGATTGGCAGATCGAATGGGAGAAAGAAAACTCGCGGGATGACGCGGAGACCTCTCAGGAGAAATGGAACACCACGCTGCGCTTGACAACGCCCCGCCTGGGTAAGGTCGACGCCACGGTTTCGTTGGCTGGAAATAGCATACGCATCAACCTGGCGACGCCCTATGGCGCCAGCGCGGCCGACCTTCGTAATGGCAGCCCGGCACTGGCGAGCGCACTCGAAGCGGCCGGATTGCAGGTCATTGGCCTGCAGGTGAAGCATGAAGAAGAGTAAGACGCGAACGGAAGTGGCCGACGAGCGCGCGTTGGCCGTCGCCTTGGCCTATTCGCCGGGCGATGCGGCACCGCGCGTGGTCGCCAAGGGGCGCGGTCTGATCGCCGAATCCATCATCGAGCGCGCCCGAGAGCACGGCATCTACGTTCATGAATCCCCCGAACTCGTTTCGCTGCTATTGCAGGTCGACGTAGACGATCGCATTCCGCCGCAACTTTATATCGCCGTTGCCGAACTGCTGGCGTGGCTGTATCGCATTGAGGAGCAAGGCAGCGGGGGGGCCGGTGCCTGAGCGAACGACAACGACGCATGCGGCTCGAGCGATCGTGCAGGGAGGGCATCGGACGTGCTGAGCGACATCGATTAGAATTGACCACAGTCAACTCCCAGCGCATTCGAGAACATGCCCGGCAAGCCCAAATCAACCGCAACGGATACGGATATCGAGCTGTTACATCCGGACGCGTTCGATGAGTTTCTATTGCACACCCGGGCCGAGATTCTCCCTATCCTGCGCAATCTCCGTGATAGTCAGGCACTGATCACACTCTACTTCGAGCATTCTGGAAAATCGCTGCTTAGCGCGATGCTTGGCGTCAATGATCATGGAATAGCGCTTGACTGTAGCCGTGAGCCGGCGCTTAACAATCTGGCAGCGCAGGGCGGGCGGATGATCGCGGCCACGGCCTTGGACAAAGTGAAAATTCAGTTTCCCGTCGGGCCACTTGAACCTGGCGAATATCAGGGGCAACGGGCATTTGCCGCGCCCCTGCCGACCAAGCTGCTACGCCTGCAACGGCGCGAATACTATCGGCTGGCTGCACCGTCCGTGCGGCCACTCCGTTGCCGCATTCCCGCATCGCTACCCAACGGCTCGCACAAATCTGTCGATGCCAGTGTTGTCGATATTGGTGGCGGTGGCCTGGCGATCATGGTCCCGCCGGAAGGCGTCCCCTTCGATGCAGGCATGGCGTTCCATAATTGCCGTATCGACCTCCCTGAAGTAGGGATCATCGTCTCTGACGTGCGGGTCCGCAGCACCTTCGAGATCACTGCGCAGGCAGGCATTGTGCTCAGGCGAGCCGGTTGCCAATTCGTGAATCTGCCTGGCCCCATGCTGACCCTGATCCAGCGCTACATCATCCGCATGGAGCGCGAGCGGAAAGCGCGGGCTACGGCTGCGGCTGCCTAGTGAACGTCAGATTCACCGTCCACGCGATCCATCAAATGCGGGGGCGTTAGTCTTTCAGCAACGCCGACAATTCACGATCGAGCAGGCCCGGATCACCGGCGTTCAGCTCGACCAGGCGACGCAAATGGGTGATGCTGTCAATGTCAATCGCATCGCAACGCAAGCCCAGCCAGCGCCCGTCATGAACATGGGTAACCGTGGCGCGCATGACGATCGCCTCACCGGTCTCACCCAGAGGCAAACGCAATTGACATACTTGCTCGGGAAAGGCCCATTCGCCCGCCGCCAGTTCGACCAGCGCGCCCTTCAATGAGATATCCAGTAGTTCGGCATCGACGATGCCGTTAGGCAACGACAGCCGGGCCGGTGCATGAAAACCGGCGCGCCAGAAATGGCGACGTTCGGCGGCAGTGGATTCAGACGCAATCATGGCAAACTCCTATGGCAAACTAAGATTGTGACCCTTCAGTGCGACAAGGCAGGCTGTGTACGCGCCTGTTCGTAAAGCGGCATTACCTCAGGCAAATGCTTTTCAATTTCCCGGATCCGGTTAGGTCCCGAAGGGTGCGTCGACATCCACTGAGGTGGCGCGCCCTTGTTGGCGGCCGACATCTTTTGCCACAGCGTCACCCCGGCACGCGGATCGAATCCCGAGCGCGCCGCCAGATCGAGGCCGACCAGATCGGCTTCGCTTTCGTCAGAGCGCGAAAACTTGAGCGTCAATAGATTGCCGCCCATCTGGAAAGCCCCGCTATAGCGACCGCCACCGACGAGTTCGCCCAGCACCGATGTGCCCAGGCGAGTCAGTTCGCTCTTCGCCATACGCTCCCTTGCGTGCTCGCGCAAGGCATGGGCAATTTCATGCCCCATGACAATGGCGACTTCGTCGTCGCTGAGGTTGAGCGTATCGAGGATACCGGTATAAAAAGCAATCTTGCCTCCGGGCATGCAAAAAGCATTGATCTGCCGAGAGCCGATCAGATTGATTTCCCAACGCCACTCCGGCGAACGCGGATTGAAGCGGCTGGCATGAGGAATGATGCGCCCCGCGATCGCACGCAAGCGGCGCAATTGCGGATTCTGCTCCGGCGCCAATGCGCCTTTTTCCGCAGCTTGGCGCTTGAGCTGCGCGTATTCCGCCCCTGCCTGATTTTCCAGCTGTTCTGCCGGTACCAGCTTGCGCAAGGCTGACGGTTGGCCGACATCGATACCAGCAGCCGTCGACGGCTGCTGTTGACCGAATGACGGCTGGCCAAATGCCATTGTGCTGATTAAGGCGAATGCAAGGAGCCATGATGTGCCGCTGGCCGATGGCGTACGACATGCAAATGACACGGAGAAGCTCGGAGCCGGGGCTAAACCCCTAAACACCCATGTTGATGATGTCGTGGTAAGCGGTCACCAAACGGTTGCGCACCTGCACCATCTGCTGGAAGGAAAGATTGGCCTTTTGCAGATTGATCATGACATCTTGCAGATTGACGTTGCTCTGGCCGCTGGCAAAGTCCTGGCTCATCTGATGCGCCTGCTGCTGTGCCTGATTGACCTGCTCAATTGTGCTCTTGAGGACTTGGGCGAAATCCGCTCCGCCTGCATCCTGCGCTGCCTGGGCAGGCTTGCCCTGGGCGAGCGAAGCCGAGCTCCGCAATTCGGAGAGCATCACGTCGAGACTTCTCGTATCAATGGCCATGGCAAGACTCCCGTTGCGCGGCGGGACGCAGTATTTTCGTGATTCTATGAGCAAAGCGCATGCCACGCAATCCGTAAAACAAGAAATCAATAAACGCCATCGGGAAGCGAACCTTCCTCGCGATACTGCGCCAGCTTGTAGCGCAAGGTCCGTTCGGAAATGCCCAGCAACTCCACCGCCTTTTTGCGCGAACCACCCACGGCAGCCAGGGTATCAAGGATGTGCTGTCGCTCGAGATCGCGCATGTTGGCCGGTGCCGAGCCGCCTGTCACCGGTATCGTGAGCGGAATATTGCCTGAAACCGGGGCGAAGTTAGAACCAGGCTGCGCGGCCAAAGCGCCGGGCAATGGCGGCACGCTGTTGGCGCTCGTCTGATTTGCCGCAACATAACCCATCGACAACAAGTGATTGGCTTCAATCAGCGTATCCGGTGCCAGGATCATCGCGCGCTGGACGGCATTTTCCAGTTCGCGCACATTGCCGGGCCAGCC
>CAISUK010000077.1 GCA_903888645.1 uncultured Pseudomonadota bacterium
CAATCGCCATTCAAATCGACACCACACCTCATCGCTCGGAATCCCGCTTCAATCATGGCTTTCAGCGACTCAACCTCTCATTTAACCGGACAGTAGTGATCGTCGGCAACATCAAAGCGCTTGGCCTGAAGAAACCGATTACGGTGACCCCGCGCACGACCGATGCCGGCGAACGGTTTCTCCTGGTTTGCGGCGAAGGGCGGTTGACCGCATTCCGCAACCTCGGCGAGACCGAGATTCCCGCCTTGATCATCGACGTTAGCGACGAGGATGCGTTCCTCATGAGCCTCGCGGAAAACATTGCCCGGCGCCAGTGTCGTCCGCTGGAAATCCTGGCAGGCATTGCCCAACTCAAGGACAAGGGCTACACCCCCAAGCTCATCGCCGCCAAAACCGGACTGACGATGCAATACGTTCAAGGCATTCTCACGCTTCTCGAACACGGCGAGGAGCGTCTGCTGGTCGCCGTCGAGAAAGGCCTAATTCCGCTCAACGCAGCGCTCACCATTGTTGGTGCCGGCGACGACGATAAAGCGATTCAGGCGGCACTGCAGGAAGCCTACGAAACCGTCCAATTGCGCGGCAAACCATTGATGGAGGTGCGGCGCATCATTGAGCGGCGGCAAACGCTGGGCCGATCGATGTCGCGAGGAACCTCGCGCAAGCGTGCCGAAACATCCACCACTGCTCTGGTTCGTACTTATCAGCGCGAGGTCGAGCGTCAGCAGCAAATTGTCAAGAAGGCCGAGATGGCGCAGCAACGCCTGATATTCGTCATCGGCGCATTGCGACAACTGCTCGCCGACGAGAATTTCGTGAATCTCTTGCGTGCAGAAGGACTCGAAACCTTGCCGAAGTATCTTGCTGATCGCGTCTGGAGCAGTGGGGGCCGGACATGAGCAAGATTGCGCTTGGGTTCGTTCCCGACACGCTGCGCGTCGCCCTGGACAAGCTGCTCCCGTCTCGAAAAACACCGACCGGTTTGGTCACGTCGTACAAATATCGACAGATACTCGCGTCAATGGGCGAAATCGGTTTAATTGAGCCGCTCTCGGTGACGCCGGCGAGCTCCGAAACCGGACAACATCTTTTGCTCGATGGCCACATCAGGCTGATAGCGCTTCGCGAACTAGGCCATACCGAGGCCACATGTCTGATTGCGAAGGACGACGAAAGCTATACCTACAACACCCGCGTTAACCGGATATCAACGATCCAGGAGCATTACATGATTCGGCGCGCCATCGATCGCGGCGTATCGCCGACCAAGCTCGCCAAGACCTTGGGTATCGATGTCAGCTTGATCCACAAGAAGGCTTCGCTACTGGAGGGCATTTGCGCCGAGGCCACCGAGCTGCTACAGGATAGGCACTTCACCACCAATGTTTCCCGCGTCTTGCGGCAGATGAAGCCGATTCGCCAAGTCGAGTGCGTCGAACTGATGATTTCCGCGAACAATCTGACTACCACCTATGCGGACGCATTGTTGGCAGCAACACCGGCGGACATGCTGGTCGAGGGCAAAAAGCCCAAGAAGCGGGCCGGCATCACCCAGGAGCAGATGTCACGCATGGAGCGAGAAATGGCCAACGTGCAGGGGCAATACAAACTGGCGGAGCAAACCTTCGGTCAAGACGTTCTCAATCTGGTGCTGGCGCGTGGCTACCTGGCCAAACTGCTTGAGAACAAGGCCGTGGGCAGGTTTTTGAAGCAGCGGCATGCAGACGTGCTTGAGCAGTTCGAGAATATTGTCCAGGCGGCCTCGCTGGAACAGTAACGCACATCGGCACGGAAATGAACTTTCGACGCATTTGACATTGCCATAGTCGCGGAAAGGCAGTACATTCGCGAGGCCGCCACAGATGGATTGAGCCATGCCTCGCAATAAGTGTGAAACCCTGTCCATTCGGACGACAGGAGAGATCAAGGAACTGATCCGTCAAGCAGCCGATCGCGAGCATCGCTCAGTCGCGTCGATGATCGAGATACTTATTCTCGACTGAAGTTTAGACACACGCCGCCACCCGCCGTCCGGAATTTTCCGGTGGCGATCTATGACAAACACAAGGTTCTGACGATTTGACTTCGAGCTACGCAATGCCAGCCGCCTCAACACTGCAAACGCTGATCCTGACCGGG
>CAISUK010000078.1 GCA_903888645.1 uncultured Pseudomonadota bacterium
ATGGCGAAACACTTCCAGGCTTCACTACAACATCAATTTACGTAGCCACGGTAACCGTCAGCACACCTGGTTGCCGCAATGCCGCCGTGTATCGCCAGTAAACGGCCGCCACCTACACCTGGCCTTTTCCACAGTGTTAATGACGGTAACATTGTCTCGGACACTGCGGCAAAGGTATCTGGCGACGGAAAAGTTGGCGTCGAACGACATGCTGACCGGCCTGAACAACCGGCACAACTTTGAATTCGTTCTTGACATGGAAATTCAGCGGCAGGAACGCTATGGCGGCGTATTTTCATTGGCAGTCATCGACCTGAACCATTTCAAGGCGCTGAACGATGCGCGAGGACATTATTTTGGCGACATGGCCCTGAAATCGGTCGGGGAAATCTTGCGTAAGGAGACGCGACAATCCGATACCACTGCGCGTCTCGGCGGCGATGAGTTTGCCGTTTTGATGCCAAACACGGGTGATGCTGCTTGGATTGCGTGGCAGGTTTTCGACGATGAAGACCTTCTTTGGCACCTTGAACGAAGCCAGCTTCGAACGCGCAAAGTCGATGATCGCTTTTTCGCCAAATTGGTAGCCTCCTTCAGGACAACGACTGCAGTAACAGCTTCGATCCATGTGGGGTCGGATGTGCCGATCACGGCAACCTCAGACACACCCTCCAGTTGGTAGAGCGCCTCTTCAACCTCGCGGCTGGCCACGTTCTCTCCACCCGATTTGATCATGTCTTTCTTGCGATCGACGATGGTAATGTTGCCTTCGTCATCCATGGTTGCCAAGTCACCGCTATGGAACCAGCCCCCTTCAAATGCGGCGCGGGTCTTTTCTTCATCCTTGTAGTAGCCTGACAGTAATTGCGGCGAGCGGTGAACTACCTCACCGACAGCGCCTGTCGGCACGTCATTCATTGCGTCGTCCACGACCCGGGTTTCCACGTTCAGCGCTGCGATGCCACAAGCGCCGGCCTTGCGGACCTGGTCTTCGGGCTGCAGCCCGGTTGCCAGTGGGGCGATTTCCGTTTGACCGTAGAGGTTCCAGAGGCGTACCTGCGGCAAGCGTCGCTGAATTTCCTTGAGCACTTCCACTGGCATGATCGAGGCGCCGAAATAGCCTTTGCGCAGGGTAGTCAAATCAGTCGCATCGAAATTTGGCGAGCGGAGAAGCGAGATCCAGATGGTCGGGGGCGCGAAGAACGACGTTGCCCCGTACTTGGCCAGCAGCCTCAGAATATTGTCTGGTGTCGGCTTGCCGGTAATGACGTTGGTGCCGCCGACATATACCGTCGGGCCAAAGAACAAGTCCAATTGCGCGCAGTGATAAAGAGGCAGGGCGTTGAGGCTCAAGTCAGATCGCGTGATTTCTGCATCTACGATACCGGACACATACTCCCAGAGCACGGCTTCGTGGGTCAGCAACGCGCCCTTTGGCCTCGATTCCGTGCCACTTGTATAGACGATCTGCGCCAGCGACCTGCCGTCGAATTCGTGCTCGGGATAATTGGCCGGCGACTGGATCAATTGATCGAAATTCAGGAAACCTTCGACACGCGGCGACGCATCCTCGCCTGGCATCCAGACGATATTTTTGATCTCGGTGCCGACGGACGCCGTTCTCGCGGTTTCGGCAAGCCCCGTGTCCGTGCAGAGCAAAGTCGCGCCGGAGTGCTCAAGGATGTAGCGCGTTTCGTCGGCGCTCAGCATGAAGTTGATCGGCACCAGCAACGCGCCGAGGCGGGCTACCGCAAAACGTACCGCAGCAAAGGCATGGGAATTGCGCGCCTGGATCGCTACTCTGTCACCCCTCTCGACACCGTGTCCCGCCAAGCCAGTAGCCAAACGGCTGCAAATCGTGTCGAACTGGGCATAGGTCCAGGTCGTCTCGCCACATATGATTGCCGTCTTCACAGGGTAGCGCTTTGCGGTGCGACGCAGAATGTCGCCAATCATGTGCCGGTGAATCTCTGTGCTCATGATCGTATTCATCGCATCCTCCCAAATAGCATAATTAATCGAGAATTGATGGGCAAACCAGATCTCGTAGTGGAAGGCCCCGGAGTGGATCGCTTCAAAATTTCACTTCAGTCAGCCAACTCCCGTTAGATTGATGCGAATTGGTTAATGTCTCAACGAAGATGCCTACCCATTTTTTGCCTCGAAATGAGCCATGCATGGAGAGTTGCTCGATCGCCTGGTTCCGGCTCCGCGTCAAGGACCAATCTATTTGAAACTCTGCGGTCGCGTACTTTATCGCCTCGCCGACATCGAAGACTTTGAGTCTGGGTGCTTTAACTGGTCAACCCCCAAGTCGGTTCTTTTGCCAGTGAAATGTGCTTGTGCCGGCTTGCGTTTCAACGCCGGCCGTTGGTCATCTTGCGTACCGCCCGACCAAATGCGATTATCTGCCCGCGCTTCGCTGGCAAGTGGCAATCGCTTGCGCATGTCTGCCCGCAACCAACCCAGAATTCCCAGAACCAAATTTTCCCGAAAATAATGGCCTTGGACAAACCCATTTTGGTTACCGGCGGGCTCGGTTACATCGGCTCGCATACCGTCGTCGAACTACTGGCGAACCATCGCGATGTCGTCATCGTCGACAACCTGAGCAATAGCAAACGATCAGTTCTTGACCGCATCGAAAAGATCGCCGGGCGGTGGCCAGGATTTGTGCAGATCGATATTCGCGATCGTGAGGCATTGCGTGGCGTCTTCGCTGCGCATGAGTTTGCCGCCGTCATCCACTTCGCCGGGCTCAAGGCGGTCGGCGAATCGGTGGCCAAGCCGCTGGCCTACTATGACAACAACGTCACCGGTAGCCTCGTCCTGTTCGAGACCATGGCCGCGGCCGGCGTCAGGCAGCTGGTGTTTTCATCTTCGGCCACGGTCTATGGCGATCCGCATGCAGTGCCGATCCGCGAGGATTTTCCGCTCTCCGCGACCAATCCTTACGGCCGTTCCAAGTTGATGATCGAAGAGATCCTGCGCGATCTTGTCAAATCCGATAGTGACTGGCGCATCGCCCTGCTGCGCTACTTCAACCCGATCGGCGCCCATGCCTCGGGAATGATCGGCGAAGACCCCCGCGGCGTGCCTAACAACCTGCTACCTTATGTCGCCCAGGTCGCTGTTGGCAAGCTGACCGAGCTGGCGGTTTACGGTGGCGATTACCCGACTGCCGACGGCACCGGCGTGCGTGATTACATCCATGTCGTCGACCTCGCTCTCGGCCATCTGGCAGCGCTCGCGACGCTGCAGCAAGATCGCGGCGTGCTGGCGTTCAACCTAGGCACTGGCCGTGGCTACAGTGTGCTAGAAGTGATCCGTGCCTTTGTCGCGGCGAGCGGCCGCAACGTGCCCTATCGGATCGTCGCCCGCCGTCCCGGCGACATCGCCCAGTGCTATGCCGATCCGGCCTATGCCCGCCAGGTCCTGGGCTGGCAGGCGGAGCGTGGCATCGAACAGATGTGTAGCGACTCGTGGCGCTGGCAGCAGTGGGCGGCAGACAATCTGCCCTCATGAGCCAGGAAGCGCTCCCAGATAACGCAGGTGGCTGCCGCAGCCAGCCCGGCAATCGGATGCGCCAAAGCCCGGCACCAATACGTCGCCACGAACCTTCGCGCTAAGCACGCATTCTTCTGCGCGCGAGCGCCGTACCGCCACCACTTCGACAGCAGTTGACGACAGCAGCCAGTCAATGTGCCAGCGCAGCGTCTTATCCCGGCGTAGATGGCGCGCAATGCGCGCTTCCATGTTGCGCCGGGCGCTGCCCGTATACACATACCGCCCCGCCGGAAAGAGAAACTCGCCGAGGTTGCCGATACGTAAGGTGACCGGGCGCTCGACTTCGATCTTGAGCTGATAGGTGATCAGGGAAGCAGAAGGCATATCCCAGGCGCATTCATGGGGAACCATTCGGCAGATCTTTTCCGGTGATCTCTGCCAGCGCCGCCAAGACCCGGCCAAAACCGATCATTTCCTGTTCCAGGCGCAGGTTCTTGCGGATACGATTGTCACGCAGTTCATCGAACAAGGCCCGCTCTGCTGAAGAGAGCCGCGGCAGATCGTGGAGCACCTGATCGTCCTCTTGTCCCCACAGCGTTTCGTGAGACAGCAAGGTGGCACGATCCATCAGGAAAGACTCGACGTGGCCAAAGCGGCTGCGCAATTGATCGAGTATGCCAAATCCATGCGTATCGATGTCGCCCCAGTAATGCAGGGTGCAGCGACCCAGCCACTGTGCCTTGCCCAGCGCATCCCAGCCGTAGCCAGCACCGAAGATGACGATGCTGCCGCCTACCGGCGGAAAAGCCAGGAAGTTGGTTTCGTTTTCGGTAATAAAGACCCTGCGTATCGGCAGATCCAGGGCGGCGAAGCTTTTTGCATCGAGTGCGATATCCAGTTCCCTGTCATTGGCGCCATGGCCGGGCAGAACAACCAGGCTGGGATCGAGGATACGGAATCGGATGCGTAGCGGTTTTTCGCGGAAACCATAGCGCGCGGCAAACTGGCCGATACCCGCGGCAGTTGCGTAAATGGCATCGGGCGGCAAGACCCGATCGAGGAGTTCGGCCAGCACGCCGCGATGCGCCTCGATGAACTTGCTATGCACGCCGGGTATATCCGCCTGGCGCAGATAAATATCGGGTCGCGGATGCGCTTGCCGCCAGGCAACGATGTCGAGCAAGTGGCTCCACTCCCCGGCGATATCCAGGGCCCGCAACGACCGCTTCGCCAGCCAATCGACCAGCAGCGGCTGACGCTCCCTGGTCTCCTCGAGCAAAGCGGCAAAGAGCATGGCATCGCGGCGCTTGCCGAGCCACGCCAACGCCTCATCGGCGCTGTCGATCCAGGCCGCGTCGGGCACCGCGTTGACTCCCAGCACGCGATGGGCAAACTCGCGCATTTCGAAGCGGCAATGCGGCGTCGTCCGCAGTTCCGCGATCCACGTTCTGACCTCGTCGAAACGACTGCTCATCTCGCTCGAGCTTGGCACTTTCAGGACCAAGCGCCGCGGAAAGGTGCTCGCCCCACTTGCGGTTGCGGCCAGCAACTCGCCACGATCCCACAGCTTCTGCACCTGCGCGCGAAGGTCTTTCGGCCGTGTCCAGTTCATCCTGCCAGTCTCGCCTTTTCGATTCGGTAATCCTCGATCGACAGATTGCGCAATTTGGACTCCCGGCCCGCCTCGTTATGCACAAAGCCGACGCTGGAGACAAACGGTTCAATGATGTGAATTTTCTGCAATGGCGTGACGATCAGGATTTGCAGATTGAGTTGGGCAAACAGGCGCAATCCGTATTGCGCGGACTCGTCCGAGCCGCGCCCGAAGGCCTCGTCGATCACCACGAAGCGGAACGAGCGTGATCGCACTTCGCCCCATTCCAGGCCGAACTGATAGGCGAGGCTCGCCGCCAGTATCGTGTAGGCCAGCTTCTCTTTCTGGCCGCCGGATTTGCCCCCCGAATCCGAGTAGTGCTCGTGTTCGGTGTCATCTTCGCGCCAGCGTTCGCTGGCGGCGAAAACGAACCAGTTGCGGACATCGGTGACCTTCGCCGTCCAGCGCCGGTCGATTTCTGACGATCCGTCGCGGCCGCGAAAGCGATCGATGATGTCCTTCACCTGGATGAATTTGTTTTCAGAATACTGGAGGTCTTCGGAACCGCTCAGCGCACCCTCGGTACAGGCGCGCAGCTCGGCCTGGAAGTCGCGGATGTCGGCGTCCGGACTGAGTTGCGTCTCGAGAACGATGTAGCGGCCCGGGTTGTAATCGATCTTGGTCAATGAGTCGTTGATGCGGCCGATCCGCTCCTTGATGGTCTCGCGCTCGCGGGCCAATTGAGCATTGAAGTTGGCAATTTCGTTGATGGTGTTGACGTTGAGCAGCTCTTTGAATTTCTTCTCGAAATCCGGTAGGCGGTCGGTACAAAGCTTCTCGAGCAAACTGCGATATTCGAAGGCGGCGGCTACGCTGGCGTCGATCTCGGCGGTTTCGAGTTTGAACTCTTCGTTGAACGCCGCCATGGCTTTGATGATTTTTTCGTTCAGGCGCTTCTGCTGGCGGTCTTCGGCGTCAATGCGCAATTGCAGCCAGCCGCGCATGTCGTGGGCGCGGTTGTCGCAGGACTCCACCGTCAATTGATGCTCGCCGAGCGCTTCGGCGCGCATCTCCGCCAATCGCCCGGTGGCGCTCGCCAGTGCTTCGGCCGGCGCCGCAGCGAACTGCGCTTGGGTCAGCGCGCGCAGCGACTGGGCGGTTTCGCGCTTGACCTCGACACCACCCAGATCCTTGTTGCGCTCGGCGAGCGTGGCTTCGCTCGCCGCCAACGCCAGTTGCGCCTGGACCAGCTGCGCGCTCAATTCCTTGAGCCGATCCGAGGCCGATTCCAGTTGCCGTTTCTCTTCGCTCAGGCGGGCGATTTCGGTCACCAGCGCAGACCAGTCGAGTTCCTGAAAATCGGTGAATTCTTCGAGTTTAGCCAGGGCTTCGAGTCGCTCTTTCAGTGCCTGGCGGGCGGTCTGGATCTGGCTGATCAGCGCGCCGATCTCGCCCAGGCGCTTCTCCAACTGGCGTGACTTATTTTCGAGGGCGGCCAGCTTGCTGGTGTTGGTCCAGCCCAGCACATAGCGGGCACGGTCGTCGATGCGGTGGCGGTCGTCCTTTTCGTGGCGTTCGCCGGGGGCCTTGATTTGCCCGGCGTGGCTAATGGCGCGAACTTCGCGACGAAATTGTTCCGGCGTGGCGCAACAAGCCACATCGAAGCGATGCGCCAGCTCGCGTTCCAGCCAGTCATAGAAGGGCGAATCCGGTTTGATCGAGAGCTTGCGGACCAGCGAATCGCGGTGCAAGTCGGGCAGCTCGGCGCGGCTGGAGGATCTGATCTTGTAATAGACCAGGCGCCCCTTGAGATGGGTCCGGTCCACCCAATCGACCACCTCCCGGTAATGCGTTTCCGGCACCAACAGAGACAAGCCGAAACCGCGCAACAGGCGCTCCACGGCACCTTCCCAATCGGCCTCGTCCGCCCGGACCTGCACCAGCTCACCGGCAAATGGCATCTCGTCCTCGGCGATGCCCAGAGCCGCGCACATGGCGCTGCGCAGACTGACCTGATCGGCCGGAATATTGCTGCGCCGCGCTTTGAGACTGGTGATCTCGGCGCTCAGCAGCTTGTGTTCATCACGGCCCTGGCGAAAGGCGAAATCGTGCTCGCGCTCCCTGTTCTCGAGTTTCGTCGCCTCATCCTTGAAGCGATTGCTGCGCTCGGCAAATTGTTTTTGCTGCGACAGGAAGCTGGCCTCGTCGCTCGCTGGCGCTTCACCGATCTTCGCCGTCAGCACCTCATAGCGCGCTGCCCTGGTCTTGCGGCGGTCATTCTCCAGTTCCTTTTTCCTGATTTCCGCCGTCAGTCGCTCCAGCCGATCGCCGCCATTATCGGCAACCGCCTGTTTCAATTCCCCGACCTGCTCACGTTGCCGGCCCTGCGTCTCTTCGAGACGGCGCACCTGGGCGATCAGGCGATCCCAATCGTCATGCAGATTGGCGATGCGCTTGTCGAGCAAAGTCAGTTTCAATCCGGCGAAATAGGCGTGCAGCAGTTCGCGGCAAGCGCGTAAGTCGTCGATCTCTTTAGCCAGGATGCTATGCGCATCGCAATCGGCCACCAGTGGCTTGAGCAATTCCACTTGCCGCTTGGCCTTGAGCACCGCCACATGAGCGCGATTGAGGTCGTCGAAGTGGGCAATCAAGGCGCCGATGCGCGGCACGACGTCGAACGGTTCCAGCATGTGGCTGCGCACGAAATCGGTGAGGTTGCCCACTGACTTCATCGACACCGTCTGATGGAAGAGCTCCAGCGCCTGTTCGTTGTCGATGCCGAAACGGCGGCGGAACCAGGCACCATACTTGGGAAAGCTGTCCTCGATCTCGACACCAGCAGCACGCAGCTTCTTGCGCAGTTGCCCGATGTCCGTGCCGAAGTGGGCAAAATCGGTGGCAATCGACAGGTCGCGTTCGGCGCCGACGAAGAAGCGTGCCGGTTGCCCCTGCGCCTCCTTCATCCAGAACACTTGCGCCAGCGTGATGGTCTGGTCATAGCCGGCGTTGTGGAAAACGCCGAGGATCACTGAATAGTTGTTGTGGTCGCGCAGGCTGACCGGCTTGGCGGCACCGGTGATCTCGTTACGTTCGGATTTGTAGTGGCCGAGCACGTAAGAACGCAAGGTGCGTTCCTTGTTATCGGCACCGGCCGCCTTGTTGTAGACGATGCGTTGCGCCGGCACCAGCAGGGTCGTGACGGCGTCTACCAGCGTCGATTTGCCGGAACCGATGTCGCCGGTGAGGAGGCCGTTCTTCCCGTCGAGTTGTAGCACCCAGACGCGGCCGTCGAAGGTTCCCCAGTTGAACACTTCGAGACGCTGCAGGCGAAAGCCCGACAGGGTGTCGTCGCCGACAAAATCCAGCCCCAGCGACTGCGGCTCATTCACTGTCGGCACTCGCGCTGCCTGAAACGAGCTGGGCTTGATAGGCGGCCAGCCGGGCATCGAATTCCGCCAGCCATTGCGCATCGACAAAGGCCTTGAGAATTCGCCGCACTTCGAAAGCTGCTGCGGCACCACTCCCCACTGCCGACTTCAGCCGTCGCAGGAAACCCAGTTCGACGATCTTGTTGATATGCGTCTCGATCTGGTCGATCAGCCGGGCATCGTTGCTGCTGTCGGGCAGAAATACCCGGACCAGATCGACGATCTGATCGCGCGACAATACCAATCGCGTATCGCTGCCGCCGGCGTCGAATTCGGCAAGCTTCTTGCGCAGGAGTGCCAGCAACAGACTCACCGGAAAGGATAGCGGCCGCCGCGCCACCAGGCGAGGCAGCTTTGGTGCGGACTCATCATCGCTGACCGGCTTCGAGCGCAAAAACGCATAGCCCTCGGCTTCATCCAAAATCAGGTCTAAGCCCAGAATCGACACGTAATCACGGACGCGGGGCTGCAATTCGATCAAGGCATTCCATAGGCTGGCTTCGCTTTCCTGATACAAAACCCCCTTGAGCAGCCCGATCACCAGGGCGGAAAGATCCGGTCCATCCGTTGCCGGTGCCGGCCCGGCCGCCACTGTCGGCTCGTTCATGGTCATCGGACAAAAATCACGCGGGGCAACCGGGCGCGTCTGCTGGTGATGCGCCCGGCGGGGTTAGCGGCCTCAAGCTTGTCGAGGCTTTGCCAGGAAATGCTATCGATGGTGTTTTCATCCACGACGGTCTTGAATGTTTCCGTGCCGAGTTGCAAGTAGGCTACCAGTTCCGCCAACCCCTGTTGCAATGGCTGCGCTTCGGTCAGCTCGCGCAGCGTCACCTGAGTTCGCTCCTGCAGGGCGTGGCGAATATGCCGGGCAAGTTGTGCGCGGTCCACCACCACCTGCAGATAGAGCGCTGCTGCGTCGACTTCCGGTTCGCCGCTTTCCAGGGCGAGATCGGCGATCAAAGACTTCAGGGCGGGCGTATGCAGCGGCCGCTCCATCGGTAGCTCAATGGCGGCGGCGGTTTCGGCGATGCGCATGACTTCGCCGGCAGACACATTTTTTGGCAGGTGGTCGCGCAACGCCACTGCCTTGGCTTCGATGCCATGCAGAATGTCCATGATGCGACGGTTTTCGAGCCAGGCCTGGTCATCGAGAAAACGCCGCAATTGCTGCGAAAGTTGCGCCACTGTGCGCTGGGTATGCTCGCCAGCTTCCAGCCAGTCGTAGTGCACCCGGCGAGTGCGCGCATCCGGCTGCAGCGCCATCACCGGCGGCAGGGCCAGGACCCGGGCGAGCAGGTCGGACAGTTCTTCCTGGCGGCTGCTCGACATCAGAAAATCCCAGAAGGCGCGGAAACTGCGCCCCTGATCTGAATCGCTGATCGCGTCGCGCTCGCCCATGATCTCTTCCAGCAGGGCGCCCTTGGCGCCCTCCCAGAGCGCGATTCGTTCGCGAACCCGGCGATCGAGCAGACGAAAGTTTTGTTCGACCTCGCGAAAGTCGGTGAGCAACTCTCGCGCCAACTGGGTGAACTGCTGAAAGCGGTCCTTGAGGGCGCTGTCGTCGAGCAGCGGGACATCGCCCGACGATACGCGGGCGATCTCCGCGTCGATGTCGTCGCGGCGCTTTTGCAGCTCGGCAATGCGCTTCGCCGGATCGGCCTCGCTGCCCTCGCTCATCTGCTTGAGCAATTCGAACAGCGTCAGCAAACGCGACTCGGTGCCGACGAAACTGCGCTCGGTGAGCGTGCCGAGCCAGGCAATGGCCTTCTCGGTGGCCGGTGTCAGGTCGAACTGCGGCTCGTCCGAGCCTTGCCGGTAGAACTTGCGCAACCAGGCTTTCTCGGGGCTCGCCCAGTCGTTCAGGTAATCCAGCGCCGGCTTGGGAAAAGCTTCCGCATCCAGGCGCTGGCGCACGGCGTAAAGCTCGTCTTCCAATGCTTCCGCCAGATCGGCCGCGGCCATCACCCGCACATTGGGCGCGACGAACACCCGATGCAGAAAACTCGCCAGCAGTGCCGCATGCTCCGAGCGCAGCAATCGCCACGCGGGATGGTGCGTGCGCAGTGCGTCGAGCGTGGCGTAGTCGAGGATCATGCGCTGGTGTCGTCGGCTTGGCTACGCAGAAGTTCGGAAACCTGAGTGGCCCGACTCAGGCGGGCTTGCGGAAGCCGGCGTCTATCCAGGCATTCGCGCTCGCCTTGTTCAGCTTGAATCCGTGGCTTACGCGCACTTGTGCCAACTGTTCGTCGTTGGCGTCGCGCGCCGTCAGCAGCGCATGTGGATCGTCCTCGTCGGCAATCATGTCGAGGGCGATACTCAGGCGCCCGGACGGCGTGTTGATCGTGATGGCCTGGTGCTGGGCGGCATGGATCTGTTGCGCCTGGCGCCCGAGGAATTCCGCCGCGGTCTTGACCAGGGTGTTGAATGCGGCGCCATCGAGCGGCTTCGGGTTCTTCTTGTCTCGGCCCATTGTCCATGGCCCGACCAGCGCCGGCTCGGGCTGGCCGTCCTTGATCATTTCGACTGCCCATCCTTCATCGTCTTCGTTCTTGATGACACGGGCAGTCCAGCCTTTGTCATGCCAGAGTCGAGCCTCTTTTATCGGGGCGGACGGGGCTGAAGAGGCTGATGTATCCGCCTCGCCGGAGTCGTCAATTGCATTGAATGCCATGCGCAGATTTTACTTCCTGCAGAAGCCGAAATTGACAAGGTCTTGAATCGAGGTGCCGGACTAACTATACAAATTCTCACAAAAATTCGTTGGCCATCTTCATTTGCCTAGCACGGGACAGTTTTCCTGCCAGGGCCTGCCTTTGAAGGTAATCGGACCAGGCGCTGGCACTGCCTGGTCCGTCACAAGAGAATGACAACCCCTTGCATTGGCAACGCCTCGGCCTCATCTTCGGCTGCGGTTTTCTCAACAATGGAGGTCACCCATGAAACGAACCATCCTGTCTGGTATCGCCCTGATCGCTGCAGTGGCCTTGTCTGCTGCTCCAGTGCTGGCTGCCGACCCGACGCTGACCGAAGTCTATCGTGCTGCCGAATCCGGGAATTTGAAGCAGGCCGAGGGGATGATGGAGCAGGTGTTGCGCGACCACCCGAACAGCGCCAAAGCGCATTTTGTCGAAGCAGAAATCCTCGCCAAAGAAGGCAAGCTCGAGATGTCCAGAGCCGAATTGGGCACTGCCGAGCGCCTTGCCCCGGGTCTGCCCTTCGCCAAAGCCGGCTCGGTCACCGAACTGACGCAACGACTCAACAGCCCCGCCGCTCGCCAGCCGCCAGCCGCCGCCCCTGTCCCCGGCTTCCCCTGGGGTCTGTTCCTTGTCGGCCTTGCGGTCGTGGCTGCGGCGATACTCTTCTTCCGCCAGCTCAACGGACCACGTATCTATCCGGCGGGCCCGCCGGGATATGCTCCAGCGCAGGCTGGATACGGCCCCGGCGGCTACCCGCAGCAAGCCTATGGCCCAGGCATGGGGCCGGTCGGACCAATGGGCGGTGGTGGCATCGGCTCCGGGATTCTCGGCGGACTCGCCACCGGTGCTGCAGTCGGCGCCGGCATGGTGGCCGGCGAAGCGCTGATGCACGAGGTGTTTGGTGGCGGCAGCGCTCACGCCGCCGAAGCGCCGCGCCCGGCGCCCGGCAATGACTACCAGCCCATACCGGATGCTAACTACGACCTCGGTGGCAACGACTTTGGAGTGAGCGACGCCGGTTCCTGGGACGATGCGTCATCAGGCGGCGACTCGGGCGACTGGGGTTGATTTCCCTGAACCCGCCGGGGTGTGGTTAGCGGTAAATGCTATTTCTTAAGTTTGTGCGTTGAGTCGCGGCGAATGCAAAGCGCCTGATCGGAAAAAATCCGCTACACCCCGATACCTGCCGATTAACTCTCTGTGGTGCCGGCTCGGCAATTGCCGGCACCGTTTATTCAGAATTTCGACGCACGCCAGACGACCGCGGACGTTGGCTGCCACGCGTGACAAATCCCCATCTCAGCAGCGACAATGACGGCAACGCCGAGCGGCAGAGCACTTGAAAGCGAAGGGAACGTGAGCTGTCCTATAAGGACCGGTAATTTTCGTGTATAGTTAACGGTTTCCCAGAACTTTTCGCAGCGCTCCCAGAGGGGAGAACTTTCATCCACGGGAAGCGTTAATCAAGGAAGACGATGGCCAAGGAATCCTCAAAGCAAGCCAAAGCGAAGGCGGCACCGCCCAGGACTCACCCCGAGGAAACCGTCCGCCCTGCGATCAAGCTCAACTCGCCACTGCCAGAGCCGGCCAAGGCAGTGAATAAGTCAAAATCGGCCGCGAGAAACAAGCCAGAGACTGAGCCGCGCGGCAAGCGGGCAAAGGAAAAGATTGCGCCGGCCTTGGCAATAGCGCCGATCGACGTCGAAGCCAAACGCACTCGCTTAAAGAATCTGATCGCCCTGGGCAAGGAACGAGGCTTTCTGACCTATGCGGAAATCAACGATCATTTGCCCGACGACATGGTGGACGCCGAGCAGATCGAGTCGATCATCACGACGTTCAACGACATGGGCATCCAGGTCTATGACGAGGCGCCCGCCGCAGAAGATCTGCTGCTGACTGAACAGTCTCCGGCTGTCGTCGATGATGAAGAAGTTGCGGAGGAAGCCGAGCAGGCCTTATCCACCGTCGATTCCGAATTTGGCCGCACGACTGACCCGGTACGCATGTACATGCGCGAAATGGGCTCGGTTGAGCTGTTGACCCGCGAAGGTGAAATCGAGATCGCCAAACGCATCGAGGACGGTCTCAAACACATGATCCAGGCCATTTCGGCTTGCCCGACGACGATCGCCGAGATTCTCGAATTGGCCGGCAAGGTGGCGATCGACGAAATGCGTGTCGACGAAGTCGTGGATGGACTGGTTGATCCCAACGCTGAAGAAGATATCGAGGAACTGGCAGAAGACGAAGAGGCGGCTATCGAAGCCGATGAGGCGGAAGACGATGACGATGACGGTAGCGGCCAGATTTCGGCATCGCTACTGCAACTCAAGCAAGACGCCCTCGAGCGTTTCGCCGTACTGCATCAGATCCACGGCAAGATGCAGGGAGTGTTGACGAAAAAAGGATCGCAGGACAAGTCGTACCTGAAGATGCAGAAGCAGGTCTCCGACGAGTTGATGAACATCCGCTTCACTGCCCGCACCACCGAGCGCCTCTGTGATTCCGTGCGCCACATGGTCGAACAGGCGCGTGCGCACGAGCGCAAGATCCAGCATCTGTGTGTCGAACGAGCCCACATGCCGCGCCCGCACTTCATCAAGGTGTTCCCCGGCAACGAGACCAACATGGATTGGCTCAAGCACGAAATCACGGCTGGCAAGGCCAATGCATCGCAGCTAATGCGCGCTGCGCCGGCCATCATCGAGGAGCAGCAAAAGCTGATCGACCTGCAGACGCGCATCGGCATTCCTCTCAAGGAACTCAAGGACATCAACAAACAGATGTCCACCGGCGAGGCGAAAGCTCGGCGTGCAAAGCGCGAAATGACGGAAGCGAACTTGCGCCTCGTGATTTCAATTGCCAAGAAATACACTAATCGCGGCCTGCAGTTTCTCGACTTGATTCAGGAAGGCAACATCGGCCTGATGAAGGC
>CAISUK010000079.1 GCA_903888645.1 uncultured Pseudomonadota bacterium
AAAAACGATTATGGCACAACAAAACGATGTCAAAATCGTGAATCGATAAGAATCAATGACTTGCCATTGACGCCGCTGCCGAAAAGCGTCGAATATGACTTATGGGTGTTAAAGGGGGGTTAGTGTGAGTCAGTCTACGAAACATCAGGCTCACCAAGTGAGCCACACCAACTAAGGAAGCCTAGACCCAATACTGTTTAGATACATACCATTCGAGGCGTTGGATTGCATGGCTGATTCAGTGGATCGCCGCGTTTTCGGAGATTGAAGTTGCTCATTTTTCGTTTAACACCACGAGGATTGCGTAGGCCGCGGCTGGTGATAGCGCGCCCGGAAGCGATTTCTGCCAGCACGCTATCGAGCCAGGATTGGCGGTGCTCAGGGGGGAATAGCGGCGGAGGCGGGAAGACGTCGTTTGAGTACGCGCACGGCGTGGATGAACGACAAGTCCTCTGCGGCTTGGCTGGATGCGGCAGCGGCCTGGGTCATCAGTCGTCGAATGGCGGCGTGCGCCAGGAGCAAGGCATAGAATTCCTGCTCAACCAGTTCCGGCCGCTTGCTGCGCAGCACCACGTCGCGGTCGGCCAGATGGACCTTGAATTCGTCCAGTGTCTGTTCGATGGTCCAGCGACGGTGATACAGGGCGGCCAGTTCGACGGCCGGTGCAGCATCGGGATCGAACCAGTTGGTGATCAGGCGATAGGACGGTTCCGGATCGGGAATGCCGTCCAGCAGATATTCGATCACGCGAACCACCGTGCCGTTCGTCTTTCGCCGCCGATCCTTGGCGCAGGCATACACGGTCGTCAGATAGGAACCGTCGGCCAATTCCTGCTCACGCGGCAACCGCAAGTTGCGTTTGACCCGAAACAGCAGTGTGGCCCGCGTCGCGAGCGCCCGCTGCCAGAAGGCGTAACCGTAGAAGTTGCGATCCGCCGTGACCAGCATCGTCGCGTCCGCCTGATCGATCACCGGTTCGGCCAGCGTCAGTTCGCCCGTCGCGTAGGGGCCTGGATGGGCGTAACACAGGGTGTGGGTACCACACTCGGCCATCGCCACGAAACGCAGTTGTGGAAATGCCGAACTGCCGCGCGATGCGCCCGGATAGCCGAAGCGTTTGGCGTTCGCCACCTCGTCGGGCATGTCCAGCGTGGAACCGTCGATGGCCATGACCCGCAGACCGGCGTACCAGACGCCGGGCATGCCTGGCGGACCGTTGGGACTGACCTGCTCCCGATAGAGTTGCCGCAGCGGCGCGACGCCCACCTGCCCCCGCGCTTGCGAGATGGCACCCTTGCTCACGGTCGCCTTGGACACGCCGTCGTCACCGAGCAACGGACGCAATCCTTCGATGACCAGTCGCAGCACCTCTTCGTAGGCGACATTGGCATACAGCACCATCGCCATCACAAAGTACACCAGCACTTCGTGCGGCAAGCCGCGTTGTCGCTTGCTCTGCGCATTGTTGGCCGTCAATGCCCGCCGCACTTGGTCCACCGGGCAATTCATCGCCAGGAACCCCACCGTCAGATAGTCAGCCAGTCGCGCTCCCACCGCCAGTTCCGCCTTAGTTCGCGCCATGTCATGTCCTCCGTCACTAACATGACAGCTATAACGGCAGAAAATGATCTATCTAAACAGTATTGGGGCTAGGTGCTACAAAACAGCAAGAGCCATCTACTCTTCCGCTCTTGCTGACCGGACCAAATCCGGGGCAGGCGACGAAGGATCATCGATAGCTCTCAAGGGAAGACTAGCAAATTGGTTTGCAAGTGTCAAAGAGAAAGAATCAGAAATGCCAGGCTCATCCGTGGTGCTCGATCCTGCTGTGAAGGCAGGGGAGGCGCGGAATCCGTCTGGCACACTCAGTATAGAGAAACTCCTGTGCGGTGCCAAAACTGACTCAAGGACCATGGCGCAAACTACTTGCAAGTCACGCCGTAATTTTCGCCCAAGGACGACATCAAGGCTACTCTACCTACAATCTCACCCGCGAGATTAGCCTGCTCGCCAATCCGGCGCCCTTGGGCACGCTGGCGGGACTGCAAGGAATAGCGAACGGCTTGAAATCAATGGAGGTAAGACATGAACATAGATGAGCCGGAGCGTTGCGAGCGGCGATATGATGATTGTGGTCAGTGGAACAATCAAGTCAAGTTGCCTGCCTTGGTCGTCGCAAAGATTCTCGACCTGATCCGACAAGATGACGTTCGTTCAGTATCTTGCCCTTACGATGATCCCGAACTCTGGCTGGCACTTGTTGCCGAGCAAGTGCGCCGGGCCACCGATAGCGGTTTGCCGCCGCAAGACGCGTTCACTTTGTGTGGCCCTGACGGCGGGCTATGGGACACCCCGGTGGAAACCTTGGGCGGTTATGTTCATATTCCCTACGAGGGGCTCTGCGGCGGTGATCTGCTTATTCGCCCGACATGGAGAAAATTCCGTGTCCCGCAAGGAACGGCGACGGGCAGACTGAGCACAGCGGCCAGCGTCTCCTGCTGTTACTACGTTCTATCGCCGGAAGACTTCGGTGAGGTTCCTTTCGCATCACGCAAGATGGTCGGTGATTGGGTGCTCTACCAATCAAACGCGCCCTATGACCCGACTTTGACACCGCCAAGTAACACGCCCCGTGGGAAGCCGCATGGCGCAAGGCATTCGGCGATATTGCCGAAATCGGTGTGTATCTAGGCGCGGGAGTGGCTCAATCCAGATTCAGGATTGGTTTCGGCGGCTTTA
>CAISUK010000080.1 GCA_903888645.1 uncultured Pseudomonadota bacterium
ATTCCCATGCTGTCCGCCGAGCTCAATCCGGGGCGCTCTCCGATCAGAATGACGACCAGCTGCGCGCGCAACAGTTCACCGACTTCGTCACCGACCGCCACCCTGCCCTGCTCGACGACGACGATGGGCGCAGCGCGCCATTCCGGCTCAGCCAACTTTGGCAACAGCACATCGAGGAACGGGATGGCGTTACCCTGGATCGCCAGTGCAGAGAGGCCATCGGCAATGACAAATGCAATATCAGGATCGCTGCCGTGGTTCGTCCGACACGCCAGCAATGCTTCCCGCGAGCTCGTGGCCAAGCGCCTGCCCAGGTCGGGACGCTGCAGATAGCAAGGCCGGTCAGCGGCAGCACTGTGGAGCGCGATATTTTCAAGACCGCGCTGGCCGAGGACTCCCTGCAACGCACTGACGTCGAGCGCATGATGCACGGCATCGCGGGCGCGGGCATGGGCCAACTGAAATTCCAGATGCGCGGTGGTTGGCAAACTGATCCCGGCGCGACCGAGTCCGATACGCGCGCTCGTAAATTTTTGCAGATGCTGGAGGGCGCTCGGCACAACCGGCGATGGTGCGGGCTTGTTCAAGGCGGCCTCGTCAATTCAGGCGAGTCAGCAAGTGTTGGAAAAGCGGCGGCAGTGTGCTGGCCAGGCTTACTGGCGCGGCCGCCTCCCACAGGCCCATATCAATCAGCCACTTGGCGAATTCCGGCGCCGGCTGGAGACCCAGCACCTTGCGCACGTAGAGCGCATCATGAAACGAGGTGGTCTGATAATTGAGCATGATATCGTCGGACCCGGGAATGCCCATCACATAAGTGACGCCGGCGACGGAGAGCAATGTCAATAGAATATCCATGTCGTTTTGATCGGCTTCGGCATGATTCGTGTAGCAGACATCGCAGCCCATGGGCAACCCGAGCAACTTGCCGCAGAAGTGATCCTCCAGACCGGCGCGAATGATCTGCTTGCCGTCAAACAGATATTCCGGACCGATGAAGCCGACGACCGTGTTGACCAGCAACGGCTTGAATTTTCTGGCCACCGCATAGGCCCGCGCTTCGCAGGTTTGCTGGTCGACACCGTGGTGCGCATTCGCCGAAAGGGCGCTGCCCTGGCCGGTTTCAAAGTACATGACATTGTCACACACACGGTCACCAATACCGTCAACCAAGCTACCGCGCTTTAGCGAATGTGCTGCGTCAAGCCCTTCCGCAAGCAGGCGCAAATTGACCCCAAAACTGGCATTGGCGGCTTGCGTGCCGGCAATGGACTGGAACACAAGGTCCACAGGCGCGCCGCGATTGATTGCCTCGATGGTGCTGGTGATGTGGCTGAGCACGCAGGACTGCGTGGGAATCTGATACTCGGCGATGATGACATCGAGCATCTCGATCAGGGTAATCACCGCCGCCAGATTGTCGGTCGCCGGATTGACGCCGATCACTGCATCGCCGCAACCATACGTGAGCCCCTCGAGGACACTCGCTGCGATACCCTTCGGATCGTCGGTCGGATGATTGGGTTGGAGGCGCGTCGAAAGGCATCCGGCGAGACCGATGGTGTTGCGGAATCGAGTTACCACGCGACATTTCCGCCCGACCAGGATCAGATCCTGGATGCGCATGATCTTGGCAACAGCGGCTACCATTTCCGGAGTCAATCCCGGGGCGAGGGCAGTCAGAGCGACAGTGTCCGCCGCATCCGACAAAAGCCAATTACGAAAGTCACCGACAGTCAGATGATCGACAATCCGAAAAGCCTCGCCATCATGCCCGTCAATGATCAGCCGCGTGACCTCGTCCGATTCATAGGGAATAACCAGATCTTCAAGGAAAGCCGCCAGCGGCACTTCGGCCAGCGCCATTTGCGCAGCGATCCGTTCTGCGTCGTTCTGCGCGGCAATGCCGGCAAGTTGATCGCCGGATCGCGCCGGACTGGCTTTCGCCAGCAGACTTTTCAGGTCGGCAAATCGGTAATTAGTGCCACCGATCGAATGTTGATATGGCATGGGAAATGATGGCGGAGTACGTCGACTCCGCCATGGTAGCCACATTTTATTGTCAATCCGTGACAGCGCGCGACTTTCCAGTCGCGCGAAGATCGGCCAAGCCTGAGGCTTATTTCTTTCCCTTGGGGCGCCCGGTCTTGATGATCTCCAAACGGGCGATCGTCTTCAACACGCCGTCATCCGATGCAGCCGACAGACAGACCAGGGCAGCGCGCAGCACTTCGCTTTTCTTGGCAGCGACGCCATTGGCGAGGCAGCGCTTCTTCAGCTGTGCAATCAGCGAATACTCAGCCGATGGCATCGTAAAGCTATCGCGAATGAGTTTCTCTTTCTTGGTCTTGTCCGCCGCTTCGGCGGGCTTTGCCTTGCTTGCAGCCACCGTCTTCGCTGTACCCGATTTAGCTGCAGCCGGTTTGCTTGTCGCCGTCTTTTCCTTTGGCTTGACAACGCTGGCCGCGGTCTTGACCGGCTTCTTGGCAGTCACATTCGCCTTGGTCGAGCTTTTGGCTCGAGTGGTCGGCTTTGTTGCTGCAGGCTTGGCAAGCTTGGCGTCTTTTGCGACTGCTTTATCGGATTCTACGAAGGGTAAATCCGCGTTGGAAGTTGCACTTTTTTCTGTCGTCATGGCCGTCTCCATTCATTGAACTTATCGGTTAACAATAAATAGTATATATCGTTTATGACTATAAGGGAAATTTTCAGTAGCGTACACCAGGCGCGATTGTGCACCGTTCGACTGTGCTCAACAATTAGACAATGGTCCATCCTCATGAAACCGCTTTGGTTTCATCCCTTATCCACAGGGTTGTCCCCAAAATCTGTTGAAAAGTCGTCGCGGTCCGGTTGTGAGTCTTGGCGATCTGCACCAGGCCCAAGTACCTGATCACCCCGGCGCATGCAGCGCCGATGAAATCCGGATTCGAACGCCGGTGCGGATTGGTGCTGCGCGGCTCGCTTGTCATCGATATGTAATATTTTCAAGTTAGCCTCTGCATGCGGCGTCCCCGTCGTTTCCATGTTCATTTTATGCAACCGCTGCAGGCGCCGCCCGAGAGTATTTCCAGCATCGCGCTGGCCAGAGAGTTTCCCAACCAGGCGGACTCTGCTCCGAGTAACGCTGCATGTTGCCGGCAGCTGCATAAGCGCTGGGCGACCTAGCCCAATGCCGCGATTTCCGAACAGCGCCGGCGAGCGCAACTTGCACAGTCCGACGGTCGCGCAACTGTATCGTCCGGCCAAGGCTATCCTCACCAACACTTCCTGTCTGCAGGCTCTCAATCATTTTCTCGGCGACGGAGATTTGTACGCGCTGCCCGTGGTCGACCACCTGGACATCGCCCATACCCTGATCGATCGGCACAATTTTGTCGAATTCTTCAGCCGGCCCTTTATCCGCGAAGTGCACGGCAAGAAGAGCATTGCCAATTTCATGGCTCACCGGCCGAGCGGTTTCAAGTTCAGCGCGCCCATCATCGTGGATGCCGGCACCAGCATTGACGACGTCGCCCAGATCATCATTGGTGCCGGCATGCAGCACATGGTCAGCGGTTTCATCGTCACCCGCGACAACAAGTACGCCGGTGTCGCCAACGGCCACGATCTACTCAACGAGATTACCCAGCGCAAGCAGGCCGAACTCTACTATCTGGCCCATCACGATCAATTGACCGGGATCCCCAATCGCATGCTGTTTACCGACCGCTTGACGCAGGCATGTCGGGAAGCGATGAGGCTAGGCACGCTGGTCGGCTTGATGTTCGTCGATCTGGATCGCTTCAAGCAGGTTAACGATTCGATGGGTCACCGTTTCGGCGACCAGCTTTTACGCGCCGTGACGGAACGGCTAAGCGCTTGCGCCCGTGACTGCGACACGGTGGCGCGTCTTGGTGGCGACGAGTTTGCAATACTTATTGACAATCTCAAGCATGCTGATGACGCCGACACCTTCGCGCAACGGATCGTCGACTCGATGCGACAGCCTTTTCAAGTCATGGGTCGCGAACTGATCATCAGCCTGAGTATCGGCATCGCGATTTATCCGCGCGACGATACCGAGGTCGGCGCGCTGCTGAGCAAGGCAGATGCGGCCATGTACGAAGTCAAGGCCAACGGCCGCAACGGCTTCCGCGCCTACATCCCGGGCCTGTCGATGTACAGTCTGGAACGCATGTCCCTGGAAACCGATCTCAGAAACGCTCTCGACAACGGCGAACTGGTGCTGCATTACCAGCCGCAAGTGAGCCTGCTCAACGATCAGGTGGTCGGGGTCGAGGCGCTGGTCCGCTGGCAGCACGCCAGGCATGGTCTGATCTCGCCCGCCCATTTCATTCCGATTGCCGAGGAGAGCGGTCAGATCATTGCCATCGGCAAGTGGATCCTTCGCCAGGCCTGCGTGCAGCACCGCGCCTGGCTTGAAATACATCAGACACCGTTGCGCATGGCGGTGAACATTTCGGCGCTGCAGTTTCGTCAGGCGGATTTCAGCCGGGAGGTGCGGAGCATCATCGATGAGACCGGCATGGATCCGTATTTCCTCGAACTGGAACTGACCGAAAGCATCGTCATGCAGGACGTCGGGACGGTCCTCGATACGCTACAGGATCTGAAGCAACTCGGCGTACGTTTGGCGATCGATGATTTCGGCACCGGGTTTTCCAGTCTCAGCTATCTGCGGCGCTTCCCCATCGATCGTCTCAAGATTGACCAATCCTTTGTCCGCGGCATCGAACAGATGCCGGTCAATGAGTCGATCGTGCGAGCGATTGCGGCCCTCGCCCGCAGCCTGTCTCTGGAAATCACCGCCGAAGGCACCGAGACCGAAGCCGAGTTGGCGCTGGTGCGCGAATGCAAATGCAATGAAGCGCAGGGTCATCGTTTTGCCCGTCCGATGCCCGCCCAGGAGTTTCTGGCCTGGCTGGACAGCTACAAGCGGGATTATGTAATCCGCGACTTCTTTGAGCCCTATGCGGCTGCGCTCGGCTGAAGTGCACAGGAATTGCCCGATAGCCCAATCCGACGATTTACAGGGTTCGTTCGGTGAATAGCTAACTTTAACGCCCCATTGGCCATAAAGCCTATCGCTTTGCCCCGCGCATTAGATTAGCGGTGTCGAATCAACAAGAAATTCATCTCGAAGACGGAATAACACCGCCGCTATTCCAGACTGATTCATCATCGCCTTCGCGTAATGCGACGGCCCTTTTCGCTGCCGGTGTAGTCAGCTCGCAATCAAGCCGGGATAAGGCGGACATGGCATCGTCGCCTTCCTGCAATTCCAGGCAATAGGCATGAGCGATGGCCGTTACGTCGCAGCGCTGATCGCAATAAATGCAACGTCCCGGCACCGCTACCTTAGACAAGTCCTCGGCGGACTGCGGAATGCGAACATCGGGCTTCATACCGAACACTTGCTCACAGCCAATTGTCATGCATATCGGCCGTGTGGCCTGCATCGGCATTATGGGTTTCCCGCCTCACCGCCAAATCGTAGTCGCGCTGCGTGACGACTTCGGCCATGGCGCGTAGCGCGGCCAGGCCATTCGCGATGGTGTCAGGAGCGAGATGTTTATCTTGCTCGATCAGGTGGTTGGCCTTCCACAGCAGGTTCTGGTTGTGCGCAGTGGTAAGAAGGTAGCCGATCTCATCGACAACGCAAAACTCGGAACCGAATACCTGATCGATCAACGAGTCTCCGTCGATCAGGGCATCGTGAACAGGTACGAATTCAAATAGGCGCATGGCACTCTCTCCGCGTCAGCGTGAACCGGTGGAGCGTGAGTGTAGCGCCGCATCTATTGCAATCCGATGATCAATGGATTGCAGTTCGGTGAAAGACATGCTGGTTCATCAAGGCAGAGTCAGCGAGGGGTCGTGATCGACCAGATACGTCTGGTAGCGACTCGCGTGTCTCCGATCAGTCACGCATTTGTCACATTGGCTCCCTACAATCGGGTAAGTTTTGGATGTCCAGTCTGCAAAAAAAGACACTCCAGAGAATGCGTTTTTTTGTTCAGAGGACTTCCATGCCTATCTTTCGAACTTGGCTGGTCTTGGCGGTATTGCTTTGCGCATCTGCCGCTCAAGCAATCGAAGACCCAGTAACGTTCTCCTTTGCCACAGTTGGCGATTCCCGCGCCGAACCCGGGCCGGAATTGAACGCTCAGGATGCCCGCTGGCTGCAAGCCACGCGGCCGTATGCGCGGATATTGCGCGAGATTCAGGCGGTGCATCCCAATGCGCTGTTCTTCAACGGCGACATGATCCTGGGCTATTCGCTCGACAAGCACGAACTGGATAGGCAATACGCGTTCTGGCGCGGCATGGTCGCCGGCCTGATGGAAGCGGGTGTCTATGTGGTGCCGGTGCCCGGCAACCATGAAGTCCAAAACAAAGTCATCGATTCCGTCACCGGCAAAACGGCCAAGCGGGCGAGCGTCGTTGGCGAGAACTCCTGGCGCGAGAACATGGGTGACCTGATTTTCGATAAGCCTCGTTGGACAGCCATCACTGGCAACTCGATGGCGGGTTTTGACGTCAACAATGCACCACCGATCAACGGCGCCGACAACATCACCACGGATCAGCGTCAACTCAGCTATTCATTTGACGTCAATGACAGCCACTTCGTGGTGATCAATACGGACCCGACCGGAATGGACGGCCGTCCACCTGTCAATTGGCTGCGCGAAGACCTTGCCGCGGCAAAAACCCGTGGCGCCCGCCACGTGTTCGTGTTTGGCCATAAGCCGGCGTTTACCTACTTCTTCACCCCCATAGTGAACAAAGATGGTTTCGATCTGTTTCCTGAAGCCCAGAAAGAATTCTGGCAATTGATCGAAGATAGTCACGCGACCTATTTCTGTGGCCACGAACATATTTTCAATCTCAGCCAGCCAACCAAGTCTGCCGGCGGCCACTCATGGCAAGTCATTGTCGGGACAGCCGGTTCGCCCTTCAGTGCCCGGCCAGGTGTGAGCAGCAATCCGGACGACCGCACCTACGCTTGGGCCGTGGTGAGCATTCATCGCAGCGGCAAGGTTCACATCGAGATTGTCGGCTTCAGCGACAGCTTTGGCAGCACTCGGCAGTTACGGGCGTTCGACATCGAAGCGCCTTGATTCATCCAATTCAATAATCTTTCAACCAGGGAGTCTTGTCATGCACGCAGCAATTCCGTTTCGCAAGCGAACCTTGAGCCAGGCGTTATCCGTTGCTCTGTTGTCCTGTGCCGTCCCGCAGCTCGCCTTGGCCGAAGACCAGGTTGACCTTGGCACGGTCGGCCCCCAGGGCGGCGCCAGCCAGGTCATTCAAATTGTCGCGAAACGAAACTCCGTGGAAGCCGTCGCCCCGACCCAGGCAAATCTTGCGGCAACCCAGCCGGAATCGATCATTTCGCGTGCATTCATCGAGCAATCGGTGCCGCCGACCGGTAACTTCAACACCATCGCCGGTATCGCTCCCGGCGCCGCAACCCAACCCTCGCCGAATGGCCCCGGCGCTGCCGACACCAAGACCGTATTGCGCGGTTTTCAGGATTCACAATACAACGTGACATGGGATGGCATTCCCTTTGGCGACACCAACGATCCGACCCACCACTCCACGGCGTACTTCCCGGCGCAAGTCATCGGCGGCATGAGCGTCGAACGTGGTCCCGGCAATGCCAGTAATCTCGGCCAGGCGACCTATGGCGGCAGCATCAACCTGTACTCGAAAACAGCATCGGCAAGCCGTTCCACCGAGGCTTATCTCGCGCACGGCGACTGGAATACCAACCTCTATGGCGTCGCCTTCGAGAGCGGCAAGATGGGCGACAACGGCGCCACCTTGCAACTGAACGCACAGGACGTCAAGAGCGACGGCTACCTGACATATAACACCATGGACGGCATGAACTTCGTGGCCAAGTACCAGCAGAAGCTGGGTGAAAAAACGCGCATGACCCTGTTCGCTACCTACAACGATATCAAGACACAATTGCCCGATTCGACCTCCGGCGCCACCCTCGCGCAGGTGGCGAAGTTCGGCAAGAACTACAACCTCAACAACGACCCGACCAGCCAAGGTTACTATGGCTACAACACGGTGCACAAGAAGACGGACATGGAGTA
>CAISUK010000081.1 GCA_903888645.1 uncultured Pseudomonadota bacterium
CTGACTGCCGTGCCGATGAAACGGTCGGCAAGGTCGGGTGCGGCAACGCTGCCCACGCAGGCCACGGCCTGGCCGCCGGCCGCGCGAATGGCTTCAACCGTCTCCTGCGCCGGTTCAGCATCGAGGTCATTGATCACAAGGCGCGCGCCTTCGCTGGCGAGCTTGAGGGCGATGGCGCGGCCAATGCCGCGGCCCGAGCCGGTGATGATGGCAACCTTGCCTTCGAGTTTGCGTGTCATAAAGTGTTCTCCTGAAATGGGTTAGGGCAGGGCGACCAGCGCCTCGCCGACGATCTTGGCTTGTCCGAACTGGTTTTCGCTGCGCAGCTCGACGCGCACGCAGCGTTCGCCCTGGTGCTCCAATTTTTCGACCACGTGGCCGCTGCAACGGATGGCGTTGCCAAGCTGGGTGATGCCCTGAAAGCGCGCATCAAAGCGGCGCAGCTGGCGTTGCGGCACCCAGCCGGTGATCAGTCGCGCCAGCCAGGCCATGCCCAGCATGCCTTGCGCGAATACGTCGGGCATGCCGGCGCGGCGCGCGACATCGGTGTCGATGTGAATCGGGTTATGGTCGCCCGAGGCGCCGGCGAACAGAGCCAGCGTTGTGCGGTCCACCGGCGGCAGTTGCAGCACCGGCAGTTGGTCGCCGACTTGAACGGTGTCGAAAGTAGGTGGGTTCATGCGGCTTTCCGGTCAGTGGCGGCAGACGATGACCGAGCGCAGCTCGGCCACCAGCTCATTGCGCTGGTTGGTGGCGCGCGAGGTCTTGACGACGAACTCAAGCGCGCCGTTCTTCTTGTCATAGATGTCGGTGATGCGGGACTGCACGCTCACCGTGTCCCCGACGCAGGCCGCCTTGTGATAGGTGAAGCTCTGCTCGCCGTGCAGCAGTTTGGCAATCGGAATCTGCAGATCGGCAAGCAGGCGATCGGAGGCGCCCGAGTCCAACTCGGCGGCAAAGAGAAAGGTCGCAGGCGCCGGCAGATCCGGGTAGCCAGCGTTGCGCGCGGCGACGATATCGGTATAGACCGGATCGGTCTCGCCAATCGCCTTGGCAAAGAACTGCAGCCGGCTGCGCTCGATCGGCAGTACCGAGGTGGGCAGTTCGTGGCCGATCCATTTTTTATCGATCATCGGGTTTCCTTTTTCAGCGCGTTCACGCGGCTTTTGCACAATGGCCTAAGCCTGGCCGTACAAGGTGACGACCGCAGCGCCACCAAGGCCGAGGTTGTGTTGCAAGGCCAGGCGCGCGCCTGGGACTTGGCGTTGCTCGGCGCTGCCGCGCAACTGGTGGGTCAGCTCATAGCACTGCGCCAGGCCGGTCGCGCCGAGCGGATGGCCCTTGCTCAAGAGGCCGCCCGACGGGTTGGTGACAACCTTGCCGCCGTAGGTGTTGTCGCCGTTTTCGACGAAACGCTCGGCGCCGCCGACAGCGCAAAAGCCCAGACCTTCGTAGGTCAGCAATTCGTTTTGGGCAAAGCAGTCGTGCAACTCGCAGACGTCAATGTCATCGGGTCCAATGCCGGCTTGCGCGTAGACTTTTTTGGCGGCAGACGCCGTCATTTGAAAGCCCACGAGGTCGATCATCGACCTCGTGTCGAAGGTCGAGCTGAAGTCGGTTGTCATGTCTTGCGCCAGTATCTGCACCTTGGGCGAGAGGCCGTGCTTTTTCGCAAAGGCGCGCGATACCAGCAGGGCTGCAGCGCCGCCGCAGGTAGGCGGACAGGCCATGGAGCGCGTGAGCACACCCGGCCAGATGGCGGGCGAGCGCATCACATCTTCTTCCGTCATCTCGGTGCGGAAGATGGCGAGCGGGTTGTTCACGGCATGGCGGCTGGCCTTGGCCCTGATCTTGGCAAAGGTCTCCAGCTTGGTTCCATA
>CAISUK010000082.1 GCA_903888645.1 uncultured Pseudomonadota bacterium
CCCACCCGCAGCGCCAGGTCGAGTTGCTCGCCAAGAACATCCGCTATTTCGGCTGGAGACAGACCATCACGGTTTCCAATCTCAGCGGGCTGATCGTCTCCGGCCACGGCCGTCTGATGGCGGCAAAACACCTCGGCGTGGGTGTCGTGCCGGTGGACTATCAGGATTTCGCCAGTGAAAGCGACGAACTCGCCGTACTGGTGGCCGACAACCGCTTGGCCGAACTTTCGACCGTGGACTTGAACGAGTTGGAAAAGATTGCCAGCGAGTGGAAATTGACCGACTTCGACACGATTCTCGCCGGGTTCGAGCCCGCCGACCTCGAAGGACTCCTCAATCCTGACGGCAACAAGGACGATGACGACGACGAGGATGACCGCCACGACAAGGAACTCGACAAGAGTGATGTCACCGTCGCGGTCGGTCTCTATCGGTTCCGCATCAGCCAGGCTGACTTCATCGCGTGGTGCGACCGCGTGAAGCAGGACGCCGGTTTTGACAAGGAAAGCGTGCTCAAGGAAATCCGCATCCGCCTCGGACTATGAAAATCACCCTCGAATCTCTGGAGTCCACCCGTCCCAGTTCTTATAATCCGCGCACGGCTGACCCGGCGCGGCTTGACCTGATCGAACTGTCTCTCCGCAAGCTCGGCTTCATCGCCCCGATCTTTGCCGACGCAGACGGCGAGATTCTTTCGGGCCACCAGCGCCACCTCGTTGCCAGCCGCATGGGTGCCACTCATGTTCCCGTGGCCCGTACCAAGGCGCTCGACCTCGACCAGCGCAAGGCGCTCAACATTGTGTTCAACCGGGCGACCAATGATTTTGATTTCAACAGCACGCCTGGCAAGATCACCCGCGAACTTGAATCGCTCGACTTGCACGCACTCGCCGCCCGCATCCCCGACAAGCAGGTCGGCAGTGATGCGTTCCTGCGCTGCGTGAAGCCCGCAGAAGTCGGAGTGAAGGACCTTTGCAAAGCGAATGCCGGCCGCTGGATCCAGTATGCCCGCAACCTGGCCCGCACGCTGCACCGTCACGGCATTCTCATGCCCATCGTCTGCCGCGAGGACCTGACCGTCATCAACGGCATCGGCCGCTTGGAAATGTTGGCTGAAAAGGGAGCGGCGTTCGCGCCGGTCGTGTTCGTCACCGATGCGGAGGCGGAATTCGCCCGGGCCATGATGAACTTGCTGTCGATGGACTTCGACATCCACACGCGCTACGCCGACATGCTCCGCTTCAATTCGTTCCGCAGGGCGCGACGGGTGCGGCGGGAGTTGGGCAACGGATTCGTCTTCGCCGTCCATGGTGCCAAGCCATGCAAGGATTTCGACATCGCCAGGGCAGCCGACCGCGCCCGCTGGACGAAGGAACACGGCACCACCATCCTCGACTTCGGGGCCGGCCATCTGACGGAAACTTTCCTGCTTCGCCAGCAGGGTATCGACTGCACGCCGTTTGAGCCGTACCGCCTGGGGCCAGGTGGCATCAACAAGGCCGAGAGTATCGAGCTGGCCCGCGCCTTTCTATCCGAAGTGGCGGCGGGCAAGGACTGGACCAGCATCTTCATCGCCAGCGTGCTCAACTCGGTGCCGTTCCGCGAGGACCGCGAACATATCGCCTGCCTGTGTGCCGCGCTGTGCCGCCCCAACACCAAGGTCTATGCCTGTGCATC
>CAISUK010000083.1 GCA_903888645.1 uncultured Pseudomonadota bacterium
GATGCACAGCGGCAACCGTGAGCAGGTACGCTTACACCCTGAACAGCAGTACCGGCAAATGGGCACCGGGTTTAGCGATGGGCCCTCACGCCGACCACGATCCGCCTTTCGGTAATAGTAGCCGTGACGCCACAGCACCTTCAGCCCACAGCGAGGACAGGCCGGCGGTCGATAGACCTCCGGCGTTTGGCTGACTGCGTTGCAATGTTGTTCAAGGGGCGTGATGCTGGATACAATCCGCTGCATAGGCTGGTCTCTTCTGGTTCGGGGTTGTCTCGATAACTTCCCACGATACCAAAGGAGTTCCGGCCTATCTCATTCATGCGCCGTCTCGCGAAACTTCCTGCACCGTTACGGTAATGGCCCCCACCGTCCTCGGGATGCCGGCTTCATCAGTTCCTCAGACAGCGACGGTCGAAACAACCGACCATACTGGCATCAGCAAGAGGCTCATGGCCACGCCATCAGGCATGGGCTTTGCGCTAGCCCTGCCGCCGTTTGGTTAGGGCAACCCTCGCTCGACAGGCTTCACCCGGTCATATTGCAGGACATATATCAGCATGGCCAAAGGAGCGGTCAGCACAATGCCAATGAAGAGTACGACGATACCCGCGATCGTGATGACATAGCCAACAATGTAGGTCAGCAGCCAGTTGACAAAGTTGGCCTGGATACTCTCCAGACTCCATTTGAAGGCATCGATGGTCCCCATCTTTCCGTCGATAATTGCGTAGAAGCCGGGCATTGCAGCGAAACCTAGCGCGACGGCTGCCAGAAAGCCAAGGATCGGCACGAAATTCATGAACACCGAAGCAACCAGAACGAGCACCACGTAGCCCAGCAGACTCCCGAAACAATCCCATGCGCTGAAGAGATCGCCGACGGCAGCCTTTCCTTGACCCCGTGCAACCTTGAGCACCGACCGAACATAGCCGGCGATAAAACCCACGTTGGCAATAGGAATCCAGAGCACCAGGATAAATACCAGCGTCAGCACCGCCAGGTCTGCGAGGTTTGCCTTCCACAGATTCACCGCCGTGCCGACCAGTTCACCAAAGTCACCCGCACCAACAGACACCGATGGTAGGGAGGTCGCACCAATATTCGACTTGCAGTGCTTGCATATCGTCGCACCGTCCTGGATCTCTTCCTTGCAGTATGGGCATTGCATGTGGGTCTCCTTAGCTTGTCGGTGTTATTGAAGCCACAAACCGGCAGCCACACCCCAAACTAAAATGGGCAGCCGCGAGAAGTGGACGACCCAAACCTCTGTGAAAGCGCGCTATCGACGGCGCAAATCTTAGCATCTTATAAGGAAGCGCAGTAGTCCCGCCGCGCTCCTGCAACACATCCCGCAGTAACTCACACAACGAACACCTATGCCCGTTCGCTACGGCTACAGGCAAATCCATGCCGACTTGTTGAGCCGAGGCCAACCAATCGGCCCGAACGATACCCTGATCGCCGCCATCGACCGCGCCCACGATGCCACACTGATTACCCACAACATTGGTGAGTTCAGCCGTTTACCTGGATTGCGAATCGAGGATTGGGAAGCGTGATAACTGGCCCGGTTCCAGCAAAGAAGCCTTTCCAGCGTGGTCGCGGCGGAACTCGCCTACGGTGTCGCCAAGAGCGGTTCGGAGCGCAATCGCCGAGCATTGGAAATGTTCCTTGCGCCATTGGAACTCATGCCATTCGACGAACCCGCCATTTGGGTTTATGGCAAGCTGCGTGCCGATCTTGAGCGCCGCGGCCAACCGATCGGCTCTCTTGACACCATGATTGCGGCGCACGCGCTCAGCATGAAAGCGGTGCTTGTCACCAATAACATGCGAGAGTTTTCAAGGGTCACCGGCCTGCAACTGGAAAATTGGACAGCGTAAAAATGGACCATTGGCCGCTGTCGCCTTTGATCTTCGCTGCCAAGCTTGTTCCGCGATCCGCGGTTCTTACAATTCTGGAAATGCTTGGCAAGTGCTGATAGACTAAAACCCCAAAATGGTAAGGGGTGTTGATTGTGGATTCCGGCGTCCGTCGGAATGACGTCCTGAACATTGCTGGCCAGGTTGTAGTTCAATAATTAGAGGGGGAGTTTTCATGCACAAGAAAATGTTGATGCGCGCTTTGCCGACGGCGATTCTCGGACTCACTGCCGGCAGCAGCTTCGCCGCCGGCTTCCAGTTGCTCGAACAGAATGTCAGTGGACTGGGCAATTCATATGCCGGTTCTGCTGCTGTCGCCGAAGATGCCAGCACGGTGTTTTTCAATCCGGCCGGTATGGCTTACTTGCAGGCTGGCCAGAAGAGTTTTGTGGTTGGCTTGAATGCGATCAAGCCAACGAGCAAGTTTTCAAATGGAGCGTCGACGCCGGCACTGCTGACGCTTCCAGGCACGACGCAACCTTTAGGCGGCAACGGCGGCGATGCAGGTGACGTCGGCTATGTTCCTAACACTTATCTCGTCATACCGATCAACCAGATCATCAGTTTCGGCTTGGGTATCAGCGCGCCGTTCGGCCTGAAGACGGAATATGACAGCACCTGGATTGGCCGTTTCCAGGCTATCAAATCTGACGTGAAAACGATCAATGTCAATCCATCGCTGTCGTGGAAGGTCAATGACGCTGTGGCTTTGGGGTTCGGCGTCGACTATCAGAAGCTGAAGGGCGAATTCACCAGCGCCGCGAATTATGCTGCGGCGATATTGAACGTAGCCTTTGTCCCGCAAGCCAGCGGCGGTTTGGGAATTCCATTTCCTGTAGGGATCGCAAGCGCCAACGGGCTCGCTGCAGCCGCTGGAGAAGGGACTGCAAAGATCACCGGCGACGATACCGCCTGGGGCTACAACTTCGGCGCGATCTTCAAGATTTCTGAAGCCACGCGGCTCGGCATATCCTATCGTTCGGCCATCAAGTATCACTTGACCGGCACAGCGGATTTCAGCCGACTCCCGGCTACTAGCGCTACCAATGGTACTGTCAATGCCATTCTGAGTAGCCCGACCAGTGCCGCACGCGGTGGGGCGATCTTCGCCGACATCAAGTTGCCGGATACATTCATCATCAGCAACCTCACTCATCTCAATGACAAATGGGATATGCTCGGCGATATTTCCTGGACTGGCTGGTCGAAGATTCCAACGCTGGCTTTCCAGTACGCCAATAACGGCTCGACGGTAAGTTCGACCAAGGAAGACTGGCGCGACACGTGGCGTGTGGCGCTTGGCGGCACCTACAAGTACACCGATTCTGTGAAGTGGCGCTTCGGTCTCGCCTATGACCAAAGTCCAGTGAAGGATACCTACCGCACGCCGCGCCTGCCAGACAACAATCGCACCTGGATTTCGATCGGCGCTCAGTACGCGCTCACCAAAACCTCGGCGCTGGATTGGGGCTACGCCCACCTGTTCGTCAAGGATGCGCCCATCAATAACAATGCCACCAACGCCAATGCCTATGCCCTGCTCAACGGCACCTACAAAGACAGCGTAGACATCTTCGGCGTTCAGTACGCAATGAGTTTCTAAGGACTGTTTCGCGCGGCATGCTGCCGACAATTGCGGCGCCCGGATCCTGCCTGCGGCCGGATCCGTTGTCACCAGTTTTTGTGAGTAGCGACGAAGTTCAGTGACGTAGCAGTTACCGAAAAAACCGTCATTCCGGCGCA
>CAISUK010000084.1 GCA_903888645.1 uncultured Pseudomonadota bacterium
CGGCGCTGCAAGTGCGACGCTCACACCGCTCTTCGGCGAACCACGCACATCCGTGACGAAGCCGCGGTCTTGAACCGTCGGGAAAATTCGCGTCCGTTCAGTGCGCCGTCGCTGCAGGCATACCGTTCACCAGCAGCTTTTCGAATGCCTCGGTCGGCAAAGGACGGCTGAACAAATAGCCTTGTCCCGCATCGCACTCCCGCGTCTTAAGGAACGCCAGTTGTCCTGGCGTCTCTACGCCCTCGGCGATGACTCGTTGCCGGAGATTCTTGCCCATGCCGATGACGGCATTGACGATGGCTGCGTCATTGCTGTCGGTGGCCACGTCACGGACGAAAGATTGATCGATCTTCAGTATGTCAATCGGGAAGCGCTTGAGATAGGCCAGGCTCGAATAGCCGGTGCCAAAGTCGTCGATGGCGAGTTGAACGCCCATGGCTTTCAGGGCAGAAAGAATCGATACCGACGATTCGGCGTCCTGCATGAGTACGCTCTCGGTCAGTTCCAGTTCAAGGTAGCGCGGCTCGATGCCGGTTTCCTCGAGAATCTCGCTGACGCCGGCAAGAAAATCCTTGTGGCGAAATTCCACAGCAGAAATGTTCACGGCAACGGGTACCGCCGGCAGGCCGGCTTTCAGCCAGCGCGCAACTTGCATGCAGGCTTCGCGCAGCGCCGACTTGCCAATCGGGATAATGAGTCCGCAATCTTCTGCGATCGCGACAAATTGTTCCGGGTAAATGATGCCGCGATCCGGATCGCGCCAGCGGATCAGTGCTTCGGCACCGGACATCGCGCCTGAGGCGAGATCGATCTGCGGCTGGTAATGCAAGAGAAACTCGCCGCGCTTCATGGCGTGGCGCAGGCTGTTCTCGATGAACAGTCGCTGCACGGCGCTGGCGTTCATCTCCGCCTTGAAGAACTGGTAATTGTTGCGCCCGCTGGTTTTGGCGTAATACATCGCCGTGTCGGCATTCTGGATGACGGTGTCGGCGTTGCTGCCGTCGTCGGGATAGATGCTGATGCCGATGCTCGATGTGACATGCAGTTCGTGGCCGCCGACGAGATGCTGCACGGCCAGCGCGACCAGCAACTTCTCGGCAACGCTGGCGGCGTGCTGGGGCTGATCGATTTCCGCCAGCAGAATGACAAATTCATCGCCACCCTGGCGGCAGACGGTGTCGGTGGCGCGCACGCACAGCGAGAGGCGGCTGGCTACCGACTGCAGCAACTGATCGCCGATCGTGTGCCCGAGCGAGTCGTTGATGTGTTTGAAATCGTCGAGGTCGAGAAACAGTACGGCGAGCTGTTTGCCGTGGCGGTGGGCGAGTCCGATCGCCTGTGAAAGCCGTTCTGTCAGCAGCACCCGGTTGGGCAGGTCGGTGAGAAAGTCGTGCTTGGCGAGGTGCGACATCTTCAGCGCCATGGCCCGCGATTTGCTGACGTCATGGAAGACCAGGACGGCGCCGGCCACCCGTCCATCGCGATTGTGGATCGGCGCCGCAGAATCCTCGATCGCCGCCTCGAAGCCGTCGCGCCGAATCAGCAGGCAATCGGCGCTCAAGCCCACCGTCATGTCCTCGGCAATGGCCCGCTTGGCCGGATTCAGGGCGGCTTGCCGCGCGCTGCCCTCGATGATCCTGAACACCTCTTCAAGCGGCCGGCCCAGCGCCTCCTGGCGCGACCAGCCGGTCATCGCCTCGGCGACCAGGTTCAGGTAGGTCACGTTGCCCATGATGTCGGTGGTCAGCACGGCATCGCCAATCGAATTGAGGGTCACCTGGGCGCGCTCCTTTTCCGCGAACAAGGCTTCCTCGGCCGCATGCAGGACAAATTCCTCGGACTTGCGCGCAGTGATGTCCTCAACCGTCTTGACGCGCCCGTGCGGTTCCATCGCCGCGCCCATGGCATTGCTATTGACGCGTGTCCAGACGATGCTGCCGTCGCTGCGCAAAAAGCGGAATTCGGCATGAAAAGTCGTGGCGTCCTTCACCGCAGCGTGCCAGGCGGACAGCACCCGCTGACGATCTTCCGGATGGATCGCCTGGCTCCAGTCGGAACCAAGCGTCTCGGCGAAACTCAATCCGGATATTTGCTGATAGGCGCCATTGGTATAAATGCAGTTGCCCTGTGCATCGGAGACAAAGATGCCGAGCGGCGAGGCATCGCTCATGGCACGGAAGCGCGCCTCGCTGATCAGCAGCGCGTCCTGGGCAGTCTTGCGCTCGACGAGATAGTGCAAGGCACGCGGCAGCCAATGGGCGTCGAGATGGCCCTTGATGAAATAGTCGTGGGCGCCGCGTTGCACGGCGAGCCGCGCCGCCGCGACATCGCTGGCCGAACTCAGCACCACCACCAAGGCATCCGGTGCGGCCGGCAAAAGCTGGCTCACCATGTCGATCCCCTGGCCATCGGCAAGTGCCAGGTCGAGCAGGATCGCGTCGAAATGTGCGCTGCCGAGTTTTTCGCAGGCCAGGCTCAGTTTCGTCACGCATTCGAGCAGAAAACTCCGCGCGACCTTGCTGCTGGCCGTTTCCGTTCCGGCCAGCGCCTGCGCGATCAAACCGGCATCGACGGCGTCATCCTCGATGAGCAGAACACGGATCTGCGCATTGGCCATCACATCGTCTTCCCGGAAAATTCTCTGCAATCGCGGTGCATCCCTCGACTCCCGTTTCTGGCATGTTCATCGTTTTCAGCCATTCAGTCTGTGCGCCAGCGAACTTAGGGCCCGCCAATGCGCTTCGAGGCAATTCAAGCCTCTTCAAGGCTGCGCAGGATCTCCGCATAGGCCGCGGCGAAGAGGCGAACACCATCGTTCTGCAAGAGCGTGCCGGCTGCATCCAGGTCAATGTCCAGCGCCGTCAAGGCGTCGATGTGCGCCGATGCTGCCTCCATGCCGCTCATCAGGGTCAACTCGGCGTGGCCATGATCGCGAAACGCCGCAAGGGTCGCTTCCGGCAGGGTGTTGATGGTTTCCCAGGCGATCAGCGGCTCGACGTAGAGCAGATCGCTGTAGGCGATATTCTTGCAGCCGGTGCTCGCCCAGAGCGGTGTCAGGGCACGCACGCCGGCCTCGCCGAGGCGGTCGAATTGCGCGCCATGGAATATCTTGAGGTAGCGGCAATAACAGCGCCTGGCCAGCGCAACCCCGGCGCCACCTTTCAACGCAGCAGCCGGTGTAGTGCCAATGGCATCGAGATAGAGGTCAATCAGGGTATCGACACGGCTCAGGAAAACGCTCGTCACCGCGCGCAAATGACTGGCAGCGCCGCCCCCATCCAGCCAGCACTGTGCGCCGCGCAAATAGGCATGTGCCACCGCCTCGTATTGCGCCAGCGAAAATATCAAAGTGACATTGACGCGAATTCCGTTGGCGGTGAGTTGCTCGAAGGCACGCAGGCCGGCGGTAGTGGCCGGCACCTTGATAAGCAGGTTTTCCCGGCCCACCGACCGTGCCAGGCGCTGTGCGGCGGCTATCGTAGCGGCAGTGTCGTGTGCCAGGGCCGGCGAAACTTCCAGGCTGACATAGCCGCTGTCGCCTTCGCTGCTCGCGTAAATTGACAAGAGCATATCGCAGGCGGCCTGGATGTCGGCGATGACCAGCGATTCATAACAGGCTTCGCCGTCGAGCTTGGCGGCACGCAGGCGGCGCAGATCGTCAAGGTAGTCGGTGCTGCCGGTAATGGCCTTGAGGAAGATGGCCGGATTCGAAGTTATTCCGTCGATGCCATCGTCACGCAGCAACCGGCGCAGGGTCCCATCGCGCAGCAGGGCGCGCGAGAGATTGTCGAGCCAGACGTGCTGCCCCAGGTCTTTCAGTGCGAGAAGCGGATTTTTTTTCATGGGCCAGTCCTGCCGTTGCTCGAGAAGCGGTTCTCAGGTCAGATCAGGTCAACTCGTTGATCGCGCTACTGGTGGCCTCGTCGCGAAGCTCTCGGTCGGCGGCGCTGTCGCCGAGTACCGTATCCCAATGCAGGCGCACGTAAGCGGAGCGATGGCCGGTTTTCAGGACCAGCGTTTGCAGGCCGCGCTTCTGCCCGAAGCCGTAGTCAGTGGTGCAGCCGATCAGGTCATGCACGCCGGCCTGCCAGACACCTGCCTGCACGGCGTCGGTGATCGCCGCCATGCGCCGATGAAATTCCTGCGCCAACTCAACCGTGAATTGATTGTTGTCCATGATCCCGTCGAACAAATGACATTGAGATGAGTACCGAGTCGTGTCGGGCGAATTGCGCCAGTGCCGTGCCAAACAACTATTTACGCCTATCTTTTTGCTCAATCTGTTCGCTGGCGCACAGAAGTGTTCTGTCCGTGGACCTATCTTCGACGCTGGTCCACCCGGTGCGCCTTCATGACCAAGACCAAGTGTGCAATCCATCGCGGGCAGCCAATCCGGGGCAATCAGTCGCGTAGCCCCCAAGCAAAAAGGAGTCGAGCATGAAAAGCCAAACCGTCGTTTCTGCCATCCTGGCAATCACATTGAGCGCCGGCAGTCTTGCCTATGGCCAGGGCAATAGCGGGCACAACGATCGCGGTCGCGATCAACAGGGGCAACGTGACGATCGGCAGGATCGCCGTGACCAGCACAATCGCGCCGATAACGATGGCCGCCAGCAGGAGCGCGGCGCCGGACCAAACCACGATTTTCGCAAGGGGCAGCGCCTCCCGGCGCAGTACCGTCACCGCCAATACGTGGTCGATGACTGGCGCGGCCATCGCTTGAGTGCGCCGCCGCGCGGCTACCACTGGGTACAAACGGGCGGCGATTATGTCCTGGTGGCAATTACCACCGGCATCATTCTGCAACTCCTGCTGAACAACTGATGGTCGTGCCAGCTCGGTCTACGACAGGAGAATTCAGGTGCCGCCTACCCAGACCAGCGTTGCCGGCAATCGCCTGCTGGAGGCGCTGCCGCGCAACGACCGGCAGCGCTTGCTGAAGTGCTGCGAGCTTGTCGATCTCAAGTTTGGCGAAGTCTTGTGCGAGCCCGGCCAGCAAATTCAGCATGTCTATTTCCCCACCGGGAGTTTCATTTCACTGACCACGACGATCGATGCGTGCGAGCACATGGAGGTGGCACTGGTCGGCAACGAAGGCATGATCGGCAACGCTCTGACGCTTGGTGTAGAGATTTCGCCGTTACGTGCGCTGGTGCATGGTCAAGGCTCGGCTTGGCGCATGGCGGCGCTGACCTTTAGCGGCGAACTGGAGCGGAGTGCGGTGCTGCAGCGACTATTGAATCGATACCTCTGCGTGGTCTTCGGCCAACTCGCAAAATTGATCCTCTGCACTCGCTTCCATCTGCTTGAGCCGCGCCTCGCGCGATGGTTGCTGATGACTGGAGACCGGGCGCAAGCCGATGAATTTCATATGACTCACGAATTTCTGGCCGATATCCTCGGCATGCGCCGGGTCGGTATCACCAAGGCCGCCAAGGTGCTCCAGGATCGCAAACTGATCAGCTACAGTCGCGGCAATATCAAGATTCTCGACCGCGGTGGCCTGCAAGCGGTGGCCTGCAGCTGTTACCAGGCCGACAAGGCGATTTACGCAAAAATGCTCGGCTAGCGGCATAATCGATGCTGTCCGACCGCGCCTGCGCTCGCCCGCCTGGCGCAACGAAAATCCGCTGCCGCTGAATTCAGCAGAACTGCAACCAACATGTACCACGGTGAAAAATTCAACGCCTGGACCCATCTCGTCGGCGCCGTGCTGGCTGTCGCCGGGACCATCGCGCTCATCGCCGTGGCGGCCATCGACGGCGATCCGCGCAAGCTGGCGAGCGTCTGCATCTACGGCGTATCGCTGGTGCTGCTGTACAGTTTTTCGACGCTCTACCATAGCCTGCGTGGGCGCGCCAAAAAGATTCTGCGGCAACTCGACCACAGCAGCATCTACCTGCTCATCGCCGGCAGTTACACACCGTTTTGCCTGGTGACGCTGCGCGGCTCGTCGGGATGGTGGCTGCTCGGTGTCGTCTGGAGCATGGCCGTCATCGGCATCCTGCAGGATCTGTGGGCGCGGCAGCGACGGCGCACCCTGTCGGTGGCGATCTATATCGTCATGGGCTGGGCGGCGCTGGCGGCGCTCGATCCGCTGCTGCAGGCACTGGGGGCAGCCGGCTTCGCCTGGCTTGTTGCTGGCGGCGTGTTGTACACGGTGGGCGTCATCTTCTATGCGCTCGATGCGCGCATTACCCACGGCCACGGGGTCTGGCACCTTTTCGTGCTGGCCGGCAGTGCCGCCCACTATGTCACGATCATGTACTACGTGCTGTAGGCAAAATCCTGCGTTGCCAATGTCGTCAAGCAGTGGCGCGCTTCTCGGCGTACATCGCCAGATCGGCATCGCGGAGAAGTTGCTCGGCGTCGCGCTCCTCGCCGATGAATAGCTTGATGCCGATGCTGCAGGAACCGCGACAGTGAATTGTGCCGAGGTTGTAGTCGGCGCTCAGCGCCTGGCGAATTTTCTCGACGACCGAGGCGGCGTACTCGGCCGCCTTGTCCTGCGCTTCGCCGAGCCCTTCGAGCAGCACCACGAACTCGTCGCCGCCGAGCCGGGCGACCGAGTCGCTGTCGCGCACCAATTGGCGCAAACGCTGCGCCACCTCGATCAGCATGCGGTCGCCCACATCATGACCGTGCGTGTCGTTGAGCGTCTTGAAGTTGTTCAGGTCCAGAAACAGTAATGCCAGATGGCTATTCTTGCGCTTGCTCGAATGCATCGCCTGTTCCAGGCGATCAAGCAGCAGGCGGCGGTTGGGCAGGCGTGTCAACGGATCGTGAAAGGCCAGCAAGCGCAAAGCGTCTTCCAGTCGTTTGCGCTCGGTGATGTCGCGGATGTTGCACTGGATCACCTTGATTCCTTCGCAGTCATAGGTATTGCTGACGAACTCGACTGCGATTTTGCTGCCCGCGCTGGTCCTCAGCGGCAGATCCTCATAGCGGACATAGCCCTTGCTCTGCAACTCGGCAAACATTTCCTTGCTCTGTGCGATATCCGCGAAAGGACCGACTTCCCAGAGCTTTTTTCCCAGAAATTCGGTATGCGAATAGCCGAGCATTGTCACCAGGTAGGGATTGACATCTTCGATCTGCGCTGTCACGGCGTTGAGCAGCAGTATGCCGTCTTGTGCGGTTTCAAAGAGCCGCCGGTAGCGGCTTTCGGACAGGCGCAGCGCTGTCAGCGCGCGAGCGCCGAGCGGATCGCGGCCGGTCTTGCCATGGCCATGGTTATTGGCATTGCCATTGTTGCTGGCGCGGCGAAGCTTTACATAACGATAGCCAAGCCGGACCGCCGGGGCGAGAAGGTGAACGGGCGCCAGAATATCCGGCTTATGGGCGGCTATCTTGACCATGACGGGCCACGGCTGGAGAGGGCCATGTGCGGCTAAGCGACGTAGCGCGCCACCTGTGGACGATGCGCATGGCGCACGGCAGGGTGGGCCGCGGGGTGGTCGGTCGAAGCATCGGACCAGTGGCGTTGCGGAACCAGGACATCCGGGAGCAGGCGCTCGAAATCCCTCTTCACCACCGCGTAACACTCGCAACTGCGTTCCTCCAGTCCGGTCCGGTCGAGCACGGTAATGTGGCCGCGGTGCCATTCGATCAACCCGGCGCGGCGCAGGTTGCCGACGGCTTCAGTGATCCCTTCGCGGCGCACCCCGAGCATGTTGGCGATC
>CAISUK010000085.1 GCA_903888645.1 uncultured Pseudomonadota bacterium
ACCTTCAGCCACAATCTGCTTTAGCTTTGCGTCCAATGCGGCACTGGTACTGTCTGTGGTGGTGGCTGATGCGGCAAGAGCGTCCCTCGCAGCCTGTGAAATTGTCACTGAATCGGCAATATTTGCCGCTTGCAAAGCAGTTTTCGGCTGTGCTGTGAAAACGCTTGCAACCGTATTTGCCTTTGAAGGCGCACTGATTGGCTGAATAAGCACGGGGAATCCTTCTTAATAAGGGCCCCTCTGATTGCGCAAGACGCGTGCCATATCGCGAAGCAACAAACTACTGAATGGGCGAGGTTAAGCGCCGGTGAGCGGACCACCGGGAGTTTTCATGGATTTCTGTTTAACTCATGGAGGTAAGCGATCTCGATGTCTCAAGACACTACGGGATAAGCCGCAGAAACGGGTGTAATCGGGTGTGAAAATGGTTTCTTTATTGGGTGTAAATGGGTATAGTATTGGTCTTGTGATCCATTCCGAAACCCTCCAAATTACCCCCGAGGTTCTGGGTCTAATTGCCAGGATCGAGGAGTTCAAAGGTGCATGGCGCGCATTGGGTACGCTTGCGCCTGATCGGCTGTCCGCTCTGCGTCGCGTGGCCACCATCGAGAGCATCGGTTCCTCGACCCGGATCGAGGGCAGCAAACTATCCGACCGAGAAGTCGAGCGGCTCTTGTCCAATCTGCAGATCAAGTCCTTCGCCACTCGTGATGAGCAGGAGGTAGCCGGATACGCCGAATTGATGGATCTGGTTTTCCGCTCATGGCAGGATATTCCCCTCACTGAAAACCATATCAAGCAGTTGCACCAGATCCTGCTCCAGTACAGCGAGAAGGATGACTGGCATCGCGGCAGCTACAAGACCAACTCGAATAGCGTCGCGGCCTTCGATGAGAATGGAGCCCAGATCGGTATCGTCTTTGAAACGGCAACGCCGTTCGATACGCCTCGACTCATGACTGTATTGGTGGAATGGACCCGGCAGGAAATCGACAGTGGGCAACTTCACCGGCTATTGATCATCTCGGTGTTCATCGTCGTCTTCCTTGAGATTCATCCTTTCCAGGATGGCAACGGTCGGCTCAGTCGTGCGCTGACTACGTTACTGCTTCTGCAGGCGGGCTATGCCTACGTGCCCTATAGTTCGTTGGAGAGCGTGGTCGAGTTCAACAAGGAAGCCTACTACCTAGCGCTCCGTCAGACACAGGGATCGATTCGTACCGATTCGCCCAACTGGCAGCCTTGGCTCATGTTTTTCCTGCGTGCATTGGCCGAGCAGGTCATGCGGCTGGAAAAGAAAATCGAGAGGGAAAAACTGGTAATGGCTGCTTTGCCGGAACTTTCGTTGCAGATCATCGAGTTCGTCCGTGAGCATGGCCGGATTACGATCGGCGAGGCAAACAACCTGACCGGGGCCAATCGCAATACGCTCAAACAACACTTCCGGACGTTGGTCGAGCGTGGCCATCTGGGGTTGCGCGGTAGCGGTCGGGGTGCCTGGTACGAGTTACGGTGATCTTAACCGGAGCGGGTCTTTTTTCGTCCCCGGATTGTTGCTTGAGTGACACCCTCGTTAAATCAATAGTTTGCTGCGTAGACGGTTTGTTGTGACATTCCTTCTGGCTCGCCAGCTACAAGTCTTAGTTTTACGAATCCAGGCCTTGAGAAATCAGGGCCTGGATTCGTTTTGGGTTGCTACACAAGCCCTTCTGTCGCGGGTTGCTACACAAGTTGCTCCGCCGCGATGCTTGGCAAAACCCACCGGAGCCCCGGTGCAAACGTCCTGTTCACGTTTGCGGAGGGTTGCCATGCGCTTTCGCCGCTGTCAGTTCATGGGTAGGCGATTGGCCGTTTCAGCCACTGCAATAAAGTCTCGAACAACTTGCTCGGATCGACCGGTTTGGTCATGAAGTCATTCATTCCCGCCTCGATGCAGAGGGACTTGTCCTCGATAAAGGCATTGGCGGTCATGGCCAATATCGGGACGGCGAATCCCTTGGGCAGCAGGCGGATTTGTCGTGTGGCTTCGATGCCGTTCAAGACGGGCATCTGCATATCCATCAGAATCAAGCTGTAAGCAGACTCCCTGACGCGGTCGACCGCCTCGGCGCCATTATTGGCCACATCGACGCTGAAGCCGACTTCCTCAAGCAAACCCCGCGTCACTTCCTGATTGATCGGTTCGTCTTCCGCCAATAGCACGCGCATTCCGGAAAAATAGGCGCGCAATTTGCTCTCGGCGGAGAATGCCGGCGCAGCCGCGGCTGTCTGCCGGCGGCGCGCGACCTTCGCCAGTCGCGCTGAAAACCAGAACGTGCTGCCAGCCCCAGGATGGCTGTCGACACCGATCTCGCCGCCCATCATCTCGGCCAATTGCTTGCTGATGGCCAGGCCCAGCCCGGTACCGCCATACTTGCGCGTCATCGAGTCGTCGGCCTGCGCGAAGGCGGTGAAAAGGCGCTGCTGATCTTCGCCAGAGATACCGATGCCCGAATCTGTCACGGCGATGCGCAGTAGCACATCTGCCGGATTGTCTTCCAGCAGTTGCGTCTTGACACTGACTGAACCCTGCTCGGTAAACTTGATGGCGTTGCTCGCCAGGTTGAGAATAATCTGCTCCAGACGCAGCGGATCGCCATTCAATTCAAGCTGGGCGAATTGGGGATCGATGTCGATGCTCAGGCGCAGGCCCTTCTCGGCGGCCTTGCCACCGATCAAATCGGTCAAGCGATCCAGCAAATCCTGCAGGGTGAAGTCGATCTGTTCCAGCGTGAGCTTTTGCGCCTCGATCCGCGAAATATCCAGGATGTCGCTGATGACCGCGAGCAAGTGCTGTGCGGCACGGCTGACCTTGCCGAGCTGATCGCGCTGCTTGGGATCGGTGGCGCGGCGCAGGGCCAATTCGGTCATACCCATGATGGCATTCATGGGCGTGCGCAATTCATGGCTCATGTTGGCAAGGAACCTGTCCTTGGCCCGACTGGCGGCCTCGGCGGCTTCCTTGGCAATGGACAAGGCCAAGGTTCGCGTTTCGACCAGCGATTCCAGATGGTGGCGATGCAGCTCTAGCTCTGCTTCGGCTACCTTGCGCGCGGTGATGTCGTTGCACGCCCCGATGTAGCCAAGAAACTCGCCGTCGGAACCGTATGCCGGCGTGCCATCGTCGCTGATCCAGCGATAGGTGCCATCGGCATGATGCAGTCGATAGTCCATGCTGAAGGCTTCGCGGCGATCGAAGGCGGCGACGTAGATTTGCAGACAGCGGTCGAAATCTTCAGGATGCACGCCTTCCGCCCATCCGTTGCCCATCTCCTGAGCCATGGTACGGCCGGTGAAGCGCAACCAGGGATCATTGAAATAGTTGCACAGCTTGTCCGTGCCGGAGCGCCAGATCAGTGTCGACAACCCGTTGGCAAGGGTTCGGTAATGGTGTTCGGCTTCGAGCAGGCGCTGCTCGGCACGACTGCGCTCGGTGATGTCATGGAGTATCCAGACCAGCAGCGTACGATCCTCCAGGGCGACCGGCGTCGAATGGACCTCGACGGTGCGGATTTCACCGCTGGCCGTGCGGTGGCGGGCAATGAAGGTATCGCCCTGGTCCATGACGCCATGCTCGCGATCAATGCTCGCGATCTGCCCGGTGCCGGCAATGCTCTCAAGTTCCTCGATGTCCTCGGTGTGCTCGATGTGCTTAATAGTCCTGGCGCAGAGCGCTTCATGCGACCAGCCGTAAAATGCCAGCGCCGCCGCGTTGGCATCGAGAATCTTGCCACTCTCCGGATCGATCTGGATGATCGCGGCATTGTTGCTGTCTATGAGTTTGCGAAATCGTGCCTCGCTGTTGCGCAGCGCGATCTCGGTGCTTTGATCCACCAGCACGAGCAGTGTGCGCGCATCGTTCGACGATTCTTCGTGCAGGCGAATAAGGTACGCTACACAACGGATGACCTGCCCCGAGCCGGTCTTCAGTCCGAGATCCTTGATCTGTCGCGTGACCCGGTTCTCTTGATTGTTGAGGATCGGATAGAGCGCATCGCGGCTATCCAGGTCGAATAGTTGCAGGACCGAACGGCGCTGCAGGGCAGCAACCCGATGCAAACCGAGAACCAGGCTGGCCTGCGCATTGGCTTCAAGAATGAAACCCTGGCTGTCGGCGGTGAGCACGGGAATCGGCAGATTTTCGAACAGGGCGCGATACTTCTCGAGCGTCAGGGCGGTTTCGCTCTGGACCAGGCCGAGCTCGTGATTCTGTATCTCGAGTTCCGCCTGATAGATTCGG
>CAISUK010000086.1 GCA_903888645.1 uncultured Pseudomonadota bacterium
CCCAGTCTTCGTCGTCGCATTGATAAAGCCTTTGCGCTTCAGCCACGAAATGATCGGGATCGACCACCTGACTCCGCGCAATCTCGAGAAATGCTGCATCGTCGAAAGTATCGAAACCTTCGCTCGATATGCGCCAAAGCCGCCGAAACTGGGCGTTGGCGATGAGCACGGCACCCTGACGATCGACCACCAGAATGCCGTCCGCTGTCCCGTCCATGACGCCGCGCAGCAAGGATTCGCGCCTCGCCAGTTGCTGCTCGGCGGCTTTGCGCGCCGTGATGTCGCGGCACGCGGCGTGAAAGAATTTCTTGCCCTCGATTTCGAAGGCTGCCGCGCTGATCTCGACATCGATGATGCGGCCATCCTGGCGTCGATGGTGCGATTCGAACACCTGCGTTTCGCGGGAGTTGCTGAGCTCCGCACTGCGCAACTCGAAAAATCCCGGCGACTCGCTCGCATTCCAGTCGCCGACGCGGCGGTGACCGACCGCCGACTCGTCGTAGCCGTGCATATTCAGGAAGGCCGGGTTGGCCTGCACCAGCAGACCTTCTGTGTCGACCACATGAATGCCATCGCTGGCGGTATCGAAAACGATCTGCAGGCGCCGCCGTTCGGCCTCGGCGTGCTCGCGAATGTTGCGTTCATTCCTTTCCCATGTGCTCAGGAAGTTGCGTGTGACAAAGGCGCTGAGGACGAGAAACAGGCCGTAGGCAGCGAGCAGGAAACTCACATCGCTGCGCCATTCTGCAAGCACAGCCTGCCGACTGACACCGACGCTGACATAGAGTGGCCAATCGTCCGAATGACGCACCGAGACTAATTGCTCGACGCCATTGACGGGGTCGACAGCGATAAAAGTGGCTGTTCGCCGATGCGCTTTCGCCATCTCGACCAGGTTCGCTGGCACCGCAGCCTCGGCGACGGCAGGCGCTGGCGAACCGTCTGCTGCTGCGATTGGTGGATGGCGGGCGATCAGGCGCAGGTCTTCATGGCGTAACGTGACCGTCCCTTCCAGGCCTTCATCGACTGCACTCAACAGCTTTTCAAATTGGGCCAGCGCTACAGAGGCATAGACAATGCCGGCAAAGTTCCCATGAATATCTGCCTGGCGACGCGCCAGAACCACGTTCCACGTCTTGGTCACCCTGGATACTTGAGGCTGCCCTATCACCAGGCCGGCCTTCGGGTCGGCGGCGAGGCGACGAAAATATTCGCGATCGGCAAGATTGACAGCCAGGCCAACAGACCAGCCCTGGCCATGGGTCACATCGCCGGCCGCGTTGGTCACGCGCAAGAGGGCAAAGCCCTGCAGTCGCATGGAGTGCTTCGTCAGAACTTCGTCATAACCGGCTGCTCTCAGGCCGGCTGCCGTGGTCGAGTTTCTTTGCAACTCGTCGGCGACTGCCTGCAGCGTCACATCGATCAGTTTGATGCGATCGGCGACGCGGCTCTCGAGTATGTCCGAGACGTTGGTCGCATTCGCCACCGCCCGCTCCTGATGGCCCTTGCGGCTATCCACGAGATACAGCGCAATGATCGAAACAACCACCACGTTGAGCGCAACCGCCGCCATGACAAGGCGGCGGCGTATGCTTCTGGACTGAGGAGTGGCAGTCGTCGGCATGGGCGTCTCAGCCGATCATGCGTAGCGATTTGAGCGATCGATACTCGGGAGGAACACCATCATGCATGCCAAATCCATCAATAGTAGAGATGCATTGTGCGGCCGGCGCCAGCGACACGTGCAATCGAATCGCTGCTTTTGTTTTTGCGATTATGCAACGATTTGGTGCCGCGAGAGCGGTCGCGACATGACAATTTGATCCAGATCAGGGCTGCGCAAGCCTAGTTCAGGCGTCCGCCACGGTCAACCCGTTCCATGAATGCACGCGCCTGCTCGTTGCCGTGAGTGGCCGCGGCGCGCAGCCACTTCATGGCCAGACGCAGATCCCGCGCCACGCCGTTGCCGCGGTAATAGGCGCAGCCCAGTTCATATTGGGCATTGATTTCATCGAGTTGGGCGGCCCGCCGCAACCAGCGCAGCGCTGCCTTGGCGTCGCGGGCGACGCCCTGGCCATGCAGCAGGCAGAAACCGTAGCTGTACATGGCGTAGGCATCTTCATGCTGCTGAACCGCCTGCTCGTACCAGCGCACCGCTTCGCGGTAGCTCTTGGCGACGCCCTCGCCGTGGTAGTACATATCGCCCAGCGCCACCTTGGCGTCGGCCAGCGTCGCTGCCTTGCGATACCAGAGAACCGCCTGGGACAGGTCGACATCGATGCCATTACCATACCGGCAGCATTGCCCCAGCATGAAGGCGGCGTGCCGATGACCCAATTCGGCGGCCTTGCGATAGAGCACCACGGCGCTCTCCGGAGCGACCCCGAGGTCGGATTCGCTGGCGTGCATCAGCCGTTCCGCCTCGGCGAACCAGTAGCGCTCGAGTTCGCCCAGCGCCGCTGACCAACCACCGTCTACTGCCGCCCGCAGCAACTCCTCGCCGCGCTGCAGATTGGCATGCACACCGATGCCATGCAGATAACAGCGGCCCAGTTCGGCCTGCGCATGGGCATCGCCGCTGGCGGCGGCGCGGCGATAGAGTTCGACCGCAGCGACCACATCGGCGCCAACCCCATCGCCATGTTCATGGCATTCGCCCAGCCAGACTTGCGCGGCGGCATCGCCGGCCGCTGCCGCACGCCGGTACCACGACACAGCCAGGGTCTTGTTTTCGCCGACACCATCGCCATAGCGATAGCAATGGCCGAGCTTCACCTGGGCACGCAAGTGGCCGCGACGGGCCGCGGCGCGATAGTAGCGGATCGCCTCGTGCATATCCTGGGCGCAGCCACCGCGGCCGAAGGCATGGCTTTCGCCGAGTTCAAATTCGGCTTCGCGACTACCGCGCTCGGCGGCGCGGCGATACCAGGCAACACCGGCTTCGGCGTCGGCCGCCACACCATGGCCGAAGCTGTGGCACCAGCCAAGAAAAAACATCGCCGCGGCGATGCCCTTGCGCGCCGCCGCCTGAAACCAGCGCACCGCTTCCGCCGTATCCAGGGCAGCGCCCTCGCCGCCGTAATGGCAAAGACCCAGGCAAAACATGGCGGTGCCGATGCCATCAGTCGCCGCCAGCCGCCACAGGCGGATTGCCTCGGCGCGGTCTTCGGCGACACCGCGGCCAAAAAATCGGCAACGCGCCAGCATGTCGATGGCCCGCGCATGGCCGCGGTTGGCGGAACGCTGCAACCACCGCGCCGCAACGACAAAGTCCTGGGGCATACCGATGCCGAAGTAGCCGGCGCGACCCAGCCAGTATTGCGCCAATTCACCATCGCGCTCGGCGGCGACACGCAACTTTGCCACGCCCGCTTCAGCATCGGCGGCAACGCCATGACCGCCCAGGAGGCAGATGCCAAGCCAGGTCAAGCCGCGCAGATCGCCGCGGGCTGCCGCACGGCCGAACAAGCGCGCCGCTTCGACGTGGTCGCGCGCCAAGCCAAAGCCATGGTGCAACAACCAGCCCAACACCGCCTCGCCGGCAGCACATTGCCGTTCGGCGCTGGCTTTCGCCAAGGCAGCTGCATGGCCATAAGACTTGCCGACGCCGTTGCCGGCGGCATGGCGCCAGGCCAGTTCAGCTTGGGCTGCCGGATTGCCGGCATCGGCCATGGGACGCAACTCGTCGAGGGACAAATTCGGCCAGAAAGCATCGCCCTGGCCAAGCAGTTCGATGCCATGTGCCGCTCCCCGCTCGACCAGGCTGGTATCGAGCAACTCATGAAAGGCGCTGAGCACGAGCGGTGCGCGTTGGGGAATCAGGTCGGTCGACATGACGTTGGCTTGACGGAAACGAGCTTACGGAATAGCTGCGCCATTACATTTCACGCCAGCCAAAACCGTCGCTCTGGCAAGCGACACCGATCCACTCGGGCGCACAGCCGAGGGCACCGGCGAGGGCCGAGCGCGCCAGCGCCGGCGTGTTGTTTTCCGCGCTGAGATGCGCCGCCAGCAGATGGCGTAGTCGGGAATTGTCGAGACCGGCGAGCAAAGCGGCGCTGGCCTGGTTGTCCAGATGGCCATAGCGGCTGCGGATGCGGCGCTTGAGTTGGGCCGGATAGCTGCCCGCCGCCAGCATTGCGCTGTCATGATTGCACTCCAGCACCAGCGCCTCGCAGCCGGACAGCATGGCGGCAATATGTGGCGTCGCGCCGCCGACATCGGTGAGTACGCCGAGCCGGCTGCGGCCATCGGAAAACACCACCTGGATCGGCTCGCGGGCATCGTGCGGCACCGGAAACGGCTGGATGTGCAGATCGCCGATGGCGAACGCAGTATGGCTGTCGATGACGTTCAGCCCCGCCATTTCGCCGCGATCGCGCGGCGCCGCCGCCAGCGTGCCATGCGTCATATGCACGGCCAGACCATGGCGACGCGCCGCCTTGAAGACGCCGGCAATATGGTCGCTGTGTTCGTGCGTCACGACGATGGCATCGAGCTGATCGGCCGCCAGCCCCAGCCGTGCCAGCCGCTCGCCCAGTTCGCGCCTACCGAAGCCGCAATCGAGCAGCACCCGGGTACGGCCGGCCTCGACCACCAGCGCATTGCCGCGACTGCCGCTACCTAGCGAGGCGAAGCGCATGGTGCCAGTTCGGTCGAAAAATTCGACCGGCTTGAACAACGGGCGTTATCGGTGCCGAAAAAAATGCTCATTGACTATGCCGATTCTGCAAAAAAGCCCGGCATTGCCGGGCTTTTGCTTGTCTCATGCTACACGCCTGCCAATTGTCTATTACCTATTTCAATTGATCAAAGAGCAGTCCCAAGATCTTCTTCGACGTATCGGTTTTCTCGACGCCACCTTCGCGTGTCAGCACCTGCACTGCACTGGCCGTCGCGTCGCCCTTGATGAAGATGCGGTACTGTGCCTTGTCGCTGGCTGTCGCGGTATCGCTCTTCCAGAACATCAGCTTGTCGAGCCAGCCCTTCTCGCCTTTCTTGGCGCTGTCCACTTCCGGATCGACATAACGGACAAAGTAGAGTCCCTGCGAACGGTCGCGGTCTTCGACGGTGAAGCCGACGCGGTCGAGCGCCAAGCCGACGCGACGCCAGGCCCGGTCGAAAGGTTCCTGCAATTCAAGCGTGCCATTGCCGTCGCTGGCGCGCGTCAGCTTGGCTTTGTCCTGCTTCTGCTCGGCAGACAGCATGGTCTTGGCGCGTGATTCCTCGGCGCCAAGGCGCACCATCAGGTGCTGCAGCATCTCGGCTTCGAGTTCGGGATCCGGCGTGCGCGGCTGCCAGCGGGTGTCGCTCTTGCCCTCGTTGATATAAACCTCGTACATGCCGCGATGGCTGACGTAGATTTCGGTGGTGCCGGGTTCGCTGCCCTTTTCCAGACGCGTACGGAACTTGTCGCGCTCCGAGGTTGAATAGACATCGTCGAACAGCTTGCCGATGGAATTGCGAATGAAGTCGTGGGGCAGCTTGGCGCGGTTCTCCGCCCAGTCCGTTTCGAGTATGCCGGCCTCGGGCTGCTCGACGTTGATGATGAAGCCCATCTCCTGCCAGAACTCCTTGACGCCCGGCCATAACTTGTCGGGCGCGCCCGCGACCACCAGCCAGCGCTGCGTGCCGGAGCGTTCGATACGCATCTTGTCGATCTGCGGCAGCAGATCCTGCGCCGTCGTCGTCCGCGCCTGTCCGCTGCGCTCTCCGCTATACGCCGAATAGGTGGCGGTGCCCTTGGGACTGGTGTCGGGGACGCTATAACGCTCATCGCGACTGGGCGCTGTCAGGTCGGGCGGAATTTCCAGCGGCGGCAGTTTGCCCGCCGACTTGTAGTCGACCTTTTTCGATTCCAGAAGGCTGCCGCAACCGCTCAGCATGGCCGTGAGCGCAGCACCGAGCAACAACGTGGCCGTTACAGCAAACCTGGCATTCATGCGCATCTTTGCAACCCTCTATTAGATCTGGATACCGGCTTCGCGCATGGCAAGGCGCAACCGCTCGTGAAATTCTGCAGACAGCGGTGTCATCGGCAAGCGCAAACCTGGCTCGATCAGCCCCATGGCGGCGACGGCCCACTTGACGGGAATCGGATTGGCTTCGAGAAATAGCTGCCGATGCAATCCGAGCAGGCGGAAATTGATGCTGCGCGCCGTCGCCACATCGCCGGCCAGGGCCGCGGCAATCATCTCGTGCATCAGGCGCGGCGCGACGTTGGCGGTTACCGAGATGGTTCCGGCACCGCCGAGCAGGGTCAGGACCAGCGCCGTGGCATCGTCACCGCTATAGACAGCGAACCCGGCGGGTGCCCGCTTGAGCAGATCGGAACCGCGTTCGATGTTGCCGGTGGCATCCTTGATGCCGACAATGCCCGGTACCTGCGCCAGGCGCAGCGCCGTATCGTTGCTCAGGTCGGCGACAGTACGGCCCGGCACGTTGTACAGGATCATCGGCAGATCGACGGCTTCGGCGATGGCCGTGAAATGCCTGTAAAGACCTTCCTGCGTCGGCTTGTTGTAATAGGGCACGACGGAAAGATGTCCGGCGGCACCGACTGCCTTGGCAAAGGCAGCGTGATCGATCGCCTCCTTGGTGGAGTTGGCCCCGGTACCGGCGATCACCGGGATGCGCCCGGCAGCGTAATCGACGGCGGCCTCGATCAGACGATGATGTTCGGCGGTGTCGACCGTCGGCGATTCACCGGTCGTACCTACCACCACGATGCCGTCCGATTCCTCTTGCACATGCCAGTCGATCAAGCTGCGCAGGCGCGGAAAGTCGAGACTGCCATCTTCGTGCATCGGTGTAACGATGGCAGGAATGGAACCTCTGATCATGATCTGGCCGAAAAATTCAAAGGCGGGATTCTACCCGAAACACAACAGGGTCTTGCTGCAGAAAAATGCCACGCGAACAGGTTAGAGATCGGGCTAAAGATCGGCCAGCGCCTTGATGTGCGCCGACACGCTGCGGGCCAGCGCCGAAAGCGAATAGCCGCCTTCCAGCATGGAAACGATGCGGCCGCGCGCCGTCTCGGCGGCCACAATCTTGACCTGCTGGGTGACCCAGGCGTAATCCGCTTCGAGTAGCCCGAGCGAGGCCATGTCGTCCTCGTAATGGGCATCGAAACCGGCCGAAATGTAGATGATCTCGGGGGCAAAGGCGCGCAACCGGGGCAGCCAGACCTCGCTGACCACTTCGCGAAAGACATCGCCGCGGGTTCCAGCGCGGAGCGGCACGTTGCACATGTTGGCGGCGGGATTTTCGGTGCCGCAATAGGGGTAGAACGGATGCTGGAAGCTGCCGACCATGAGCACGTGCGGATCGTCGGCAAAAATTTCTTCGGTGCCGTTACCGTGATGCACATCGAAGTCGACAATGGCGACGCGCTGGAGGCCCCAGGCTTCGATGCCGTGGCGAGCAGCGACGGCGATGTTGTTGAAGAAGCAGAAACCCATGGCCTTGGCACGCTCGGCGTGGTGGCCGGGCGGCCGCACCGCACAGAAAGCTGCCGGGTGCTCGCCGCGCATCACCAGATCGGTCGCCAGGACACCGGCACCGGCGGCACGCAAGGCTGCCGTCCACGTCCCGGGCGACATCGCCGTATCCGGGTCGACATGGTGAATGCCATGTGCCGGCGCGCTCTCTTCGAGCATTTCGATGTAGGCCCGCGGATGCACGCGCAGCAGTTCGTCCATTGCGGCGAGCGGCGCATCGTGAAAGGCGAGGTAGAGATCCAGGCCGGCGGCGATCAGGCGATCGTTGATGGCGCCGAGGCGCTCCGGGCACTCGGGATGATGCGCACCCATGTCGTGTTGCCAGCAGTCACGATGGGAAATGAATGCGGTCGTCATTTTCCGGGATGGCGTACTATTATGGTTCGGGGTTCAATTATCTCTCGTTTGCGTCAAACACCCAAACCTACTACTGCCATGCGCCTCGCCACGCTCAAAACTGCGGCCCACCCGTTCCTGGACGACATCGTCCGCACTGCCAGCGGCATCATCCTCGGCAAGGAAAAGCAGATACGCCTGTCGCTGGCCTGTCTGCTGGCGCGGGGTCACCTGCTCATCGAAGACATTCCCGGGGTCGGCAAGACGACCCTGGCGCAGGTGCTGGCACGGCTGTTCGGCCTCGACTTCCAGCGTATCCAGTTCACCAGCGACATGCTCCCGGCAGATATCATTGGCGTCGCGGTGTTCGATCGCGCCAGCAGCGCTTTCCGCTTTCATCCCGGCCCTATCTTCGCCCAGGTCATTCTCGCCGACGAGGTCAATCGCGCCACGCCGAAAACGCAGAGCGCGCTGCTCGAAGCCATGGAGGAACGCCAGGTAACCGCCGAGGGAGAAACACGGCCGCTGCCGCAACCCTTCTTCGTCATCGCCACGCAGAATCCATCCGAGCAGGTCGGCACCTTCGCCTTGCCGGAGTCGCAACTGGACCGCTTCCTGATGCGCATCGACATCGGTTATCCCGACCGCGCTGCCGAACGCGAATTGCTGGCCGGCGCCGATCGCCGCGAAATGGCCGCCAGCCTGCGCCCCTGCGCATCCGCCGATGAGCTGTTGGCTCTGCAAGCCGAAGTGCGCCGCATCCATGCCGCGCCGGCGCTCATTGACTACGTCCAGGCACTCGCTGAGCATAGCCGTCGCGCCGCGCAATTCGCCGCCGGATTGAGCCCGCGCGCCGCCCTGGCGCTGCTCGCCGCAGCCCGTGGCTGGGCCCTGCTCGAAGGCCGCGATCACGTGCTGCCGGAAGACATCCAGGCGGTACTGCCGGGCGTCGCCGGCCACCGTTTGCGGCCAGTCGACGGCGGACTGATCCCCGCCGAGACGATTGCCAGAAGCCTCATCGAAGCGGTGCCCTTGCCCTGATCCGCAGCCTGAAACGCAATCGCGATGAGTTTGGCTGAAGCACTGCGGCAACGCTTTTTTCGCTGGGACTTGCAAAGACAAACCACGGCTGGTTCGCTCACGGGTTCGGCGACGGATTCATCTGTCGTATTGACCCAGCGCCGTGTCTATATTCTGCCGACCGGGGCCGGCATCGCCTATGCTGTTGTGCTTGGCGTCATGCTGCTCGGTGCCATCAATTACAACCTTAGCCTGGCCTATGCGCTGGTCTTTCTGCTCGCCGGCCTGGGCAATGCCACCATCCTGCACACCTTTCGCAACCTCTTTCAGCTGCGCGTTTCGCCGGGGCGTTGCGAGCCGGTTTTCGCTGGCGATACTGCCCGCTTTTCAGTCATGATCGAGAACAGCCGTAAAGACACGCGCTGCGCCATCCGGCTGCACCTGCCCGATCAGGCGCCGCTGGAAGTGGACGTTCCGGCGGAAGGCAGCAGCGCACCCATCCTCACACTGCCAGCGCGTCGGCGCGGCTGGCTGGCGCTGCCGCGCGTCACCATTGCCACGACTTATCCGCTCACTTTGGTACGTGCCTGGAGTTACGCCACGCTGACGCAGCGCTGCCTGGTCTACCCCGCGCCGGCACAAGACGCGCCACCGTTGCCGCTGGCGCCGGAATCACGACAAGGCGAGGCACGCGTCGCTAGCGGCAGCGGCGGCGAGGACTTTGCCGCACTGCGTCGCCACCAGCCTGCCGATCCGCCGCGCCACGTCGCCTGGAAGGCGGCCGCGCGGCAAGATGGACCGTTACTGACCAAGCAATTTGACGGCACCGCAACGCTGCGCCTGGTATTGGATTGGCAGTGTTTGCCGGCGTCGTTAACTGTGGAACAACGCTTGTCGATCCTCGTTCGTTGGGTTCAGCAAGCGCACCGCGCTGGCGCCTGCTGGTCCTTGCACCTGCCCGATTGGGAAGTGTGTGAAGCCAGCGGCGAGGCGCATTACCACGCCTGCCTGAAGGCGCTCGCCCTGCATGGCGAAGCTAGGTAAACCAACTGCGCCGCCGCTCAGCCGGCGCCAGTCGCTGTGGTTGCTGCTGGCCGCGCTGGCCACGGCGGCGCCGCTGGCGACCTTCATTCCGCTCCGCCTGGCGGGTATTGCCGCGTTCCTGCTGGGCTGGCGTGCCTGGCTGCTATGGCGACAACGACCGCTGCCACCACGGTGGCTACTGACGATGTTGACGGTTTTCAGTGTGGCTTCAGTCGCCCTGCAATTCAGCAGCATTTTCGGCAAGGATCCCGGGATCGCCCTGCTGGTGGTTTTTCTGTCGCTCAAACTGCTCGAAATGCACACGGCGAAAGATGCCCTTGTCGAACAGGAAATGGCGGCAAGCCA
>CAISUK010000087.1 GCA_903888645.1 uncultured Pseudomonadota bacterium
CCGTGCCGGGCTTGCCGATGAGCAGTGCGTTGAATCCTTGGGTACTGAATTTGAGGGTGTGCAGCTCAAAGCATGCCTGGCGTGGCACCTTGGGGTTGAAGTGCCAATCGAATTCCCCCAGCGTGACGCGCTCATCCAGACCCGACTGCTGGTATCGCCGCTCAGTCAGTTTGGAGCGGCGCCGGTCGAGTTCGTCTTGCAGCACCAGGGAGAAAGTTTCAAGGAACGGCTGCCCGGTGGCTTGGGCCTGCAGGATGCGGGTATCCAGGGTGGCGCGAACGCCGGACAGACGCAACTCGCGCAGTGCGCGTTCAATGTCATTCATGGTCATCGTCATTGGGAAACTCCTTCGTGGGCAGCCATCAGGTTGGCGCTTTGCTTGGCGCCCAAGGTGAACAGATCGGCGTAGTCATCGCCCTGGCGAATCAGGGGATGGCACTGGGTCAGGGGCAGTTCGATTTGCACGGGCGCATCCAGCGCTGCGAGCGCGTCACTGAGCAGTCGCTCGGACAGTGCCTTGACGCGCTTGTAGCTGTACACGCCCTCGTTCATTGCGCGTTCACATGCGCCGTCGATCAGGCGACGCGGGAAGCGCCGTGCCAGTCCGACGATGCCCCAGAGCTTGCGCTGGCCCACCCGTCCCTCGCGTTCGAACAGGGTCTCGCACAGCTTGTGCGTGGCCGCGCCAATCGCTTTGGCCTGGTTCAGAATGCGCTGCGTTTCGCGCGACGGATTGAAGATGCGCTCGGCCTCGGGCAGCACGACGGTGCCGGGCCTGGCAGCCAGTTCATGCGTGCGTATCAAGGCGTGTGTCTTGATGTTGCGGATCTCCAGGCGATGCTCGAACAGGCGCACCAGCACCAGGCTGCCAATGGCCGCGGGTCGGGCCGCGTAGCTGCTATGTCCCACCTGCACGCACGAGTCGTCATAGACCGTGCGCTGCTCCTGGGTGAAGTACTGCATGCCTGTCAGGGGTAGGGGCAACAGGTGGGGTCGTTCTTCCTGGAACATGGCCTCGACCTGGCGGCGCGCGCTGCCGTGAATGCGCGGCGCGGCCCACTTGGTCTCCCAGTGCTCCAGGTACTCGTTTTGCGCCTCGATGGTCTCGAAGCGCCGCCCTTTGAGGGCCGTAGCCTGGGTGTGGCCGATGGCGTTTTCCACGGTCCCTTTGCGATCAGGGTCACGTACCCGCGCCGGGTCGCCCACCACGCCGTAGTGGGCCAACGTGGCTGCGTATACGGCGTTGAGCTCGGGCTCGTACAAGTCGGGTTTGATGACACCCTCCTTGAGGTTGTCGAGCACCACGTACCTGGTGGCGCCACCAAAGTACCGCCAAGCTTCCTCATGCAGCCGCGCCCAGGTCTGCTGGCTGGACTTCCACACCACGCGCCGAAAGCTGCGCCGCGAATAGCGCAGCGTCATCACGAACAGGCGCGGTTTGCGAAAGCGATCAGTGCCAGGGACACGGGTCAGTGCACCCTCACCGTAATCGACCTGAGCCTCTTCGCCGGGGGCAAATTCCAATCGATCGAATTGCGCGGGCTGTGCCGCGCACAGACCGCCGGCAAAGCGCTTGACGCTGTTGTAGGCGCCGCCAAACCCGTGGCTGTCCACCAAGTCCTGGTAGATGGCCATGTAGTTGCGCTTGAGCCTGAGTTGGGCCTCGATGAAGGCGCGGTGCGGCTCACACGCCGATACCGTCAGGCGCACTACCGCCGGTGGCCGGGGTGGGGGAATTTGATCCGCGGTGCCGGTGGCCACCCCGGGGGAATTTGCCAGCTCTGCGGCAAAGTGCCGCTGATAGCTGCGAATCGTCTTGCGATCAATCCCCGTCAGCCTCTCAATGTCGCGCTGGCTAGTGTTCGTCTGCAGCAGCGTTCTTATCGTCGTTTGTCGATTTGGTTTCAAGACGTTCAATCCGGTTTCCCCTCGGGTGTGAGGGGGTAAAGGTAACGTCCTGCCTTGGCTGAAAACGGCAGCGAAACGGTGGCATTTAGGCCATCGTCACGCAGCGCTCAGGGTGGGGGAATTTGAAGTGGCCATAAGTGGGGGA
>CAISUK010000088.1 GCA_903888645.1 uncultured Pseudomonadota bacterium
GCGCCGGCATGACCGCATCGAGGCCGCAGTGGACGAGCTGCGCCGCTCCGGCCACCAGGCATCGGGCGTCTACCTCGATGTGACACAGACCGACAGCATTAGCGCCGCTTTCGATACGGTCGAGCAGGAGCTCGGCGCGCCACTCGACATCCTGTTCAACAACTCGGGCGTGCTTTATTCCAAAAGCTTTCTGGAGCAGGAGGAGCGCGAAATCAGCCGCATCTTTGACACCAACCTCAAAGGCGCCATGCTGGTGGCGCAGCAGGCGGCGCGGCGCATGAGCGCGGCAGGCCACGGCGTCATCATCAATATCGCGTCGACCGCGGGCTTGCGCGCTGGCGGCTCGCTGTCGAGTTACTGCGCCTCGAAAGCCGCCCTGATCCATCTGGGCAATGTGATGGCGCTGGAACTGGCGTCCAAAGGCATCCGCGTCAACACCATTTGCCCAGGCAATATCGAAACCGACATGCAGGCTTCGCTCAAGGATTTCGAGAAAGACCTGATCAAGCGAACGCCGCTGCGGCGCTTTGGCAAGCCGGAGGATCTCGATGGCGTTGCGCTGCTGCTGGCGTCCGATGCGGGCCGCTACATGACGGGCACGGCGATTGCCGTAGACGGTGGGCAGACCCTGACCTGGATGTAAGCAATTCCATTTCCAAACCATCCCTGACCTTGTTGCTTCGCCTTGAGCGTGGCGCGGCTTAGCGGTGTGCTCAACTACAATTCCACGAAGGATGAAAGCCGTCATGCACAACCCCGTTGGAATCTACGAAAAAGCCCTGCCAAAAGACCTGAGTTGGGCACAACGTTTCGAAGCAGCCAGCGCGGCCGGCTACGACTTTCTGGAGATGTCGGTCGACGAAACACCCGAGCGCATGGCGCGCTTGGATTGGTCGCTGGCCGAGCGCCTTGACTTCTTTCGCGCCTCGCGCCAAGCCGGTGTTCCCGTGCCTTCGATGTGCCTGTCCGGGCACCGCAAGATTCCGTTTGGCAGTGCCGATCCGGCGCTTCGCGCGCAAGCCGCCGACTTCATGGAAAAGGCCATTTGTTTCGCCGGCGATACCGGTATCCGCGTGATCCAGTTGGCTGGCTATGACGTGTATTACGAACCGACCACGCTTGAATCACGCCAGCGCTATTACGAGGGCATGGAACGCGCCCTGGAAGTGGCGGCACAGCACCAGGTGATGCTGGCGCTGGAAATCATGGACACGCCCTTCCTGAACTCGATCAGCAAGTACCTCAAGCTCAAAGAGCGCCTGCCCTCGCCCTGGTTCAAGGTCTATCCGGATCTGGGCAATCTCACAGCCTGGGGCAACGATGTCGGCGAGGAGTTGACGGCGGGCATTCACCACATCGTCGGCGTTCACGTCAAGGAAACGAAACCGGTCGGCCCCGGTTTTGCCGGTGCCTTTCGCGATGTGCCGTTCGGCGACGGCACGGTCGATTTTGTCCGTTGTTTCAAAACGCTGCGCGAACTCAAATACGCGGGGCCGTTTCTGGTCGAGATGTGGACCGAGAAGGCCGCCGATCCGCTGCTGGAGATCGCCCAGGCGCGCCAGTGGGTGGGCGATCGCATGAAACTCGGAGGCTATGCATGATGCTGGAATTGCTCAAACATCAGGTGCTGCAAGCCAATCTGGAATTGCCCAAACTCGGTCTGGTCGATTTCACCTGGGGCAACGTCAGCGGCAAGGACGCCAAGAGCGGTGCCATCGTCATCAAGCCCAGTGGCGTTCCCTACGAGTCCATGACGCAGGACGACATGGTGGTGGTCGACA
>CAISUK010000089.1 GCA_903888645.1 uncultured Pseudomonadota bacterium
GAAGCCGTCTTTGGCGGCGTGAAGATCGATGGCAGTGCACCGCCTCGTATGCAAAAAGCCTATGTGATTAGGATGATCGACGCGCAGCAGAAGACCGACGCACCGCTCAATGCGGAAGCCCTCGACCGCGGGCTGTTCCTCGCTGACGATCTTCCCGGTGTTGCCGTCTCCGGCAACCTGCGCGAAGGCGCCCAGCCAAATCAAACCGAACTGGTGCTCAAACTCGCCGACGAACCTCTGCGGGTTGGTGAAGCGGGACTGGACAACACCGGCTCACGCTCCACCGGAGCGGCTCGACTCACCGCCAACCTCAGCCTCACTAGCCCCTTCGGTTTTGGCGACCTGGCCAGCGCCAACGCCATCCACACCCAGGGCAGCGACTATGTTCGCGTGGGCTATACGGTGCCCGTCAGCAATGACGGCTGGCGTGCCGGCGCCAATATCTCGGCCTTGAGCTACAAACTCGTCGCCCCCGAATTTACCGCCCTCGATGCCAGGGGCACGTCCGACAGCGCCGGGCTGGAAGCGACCTACCCGATCATCCGTTCGCGTCTCAAGAATCTCTACTTCAACGCCAACGTCGATCACAAGACCTTCGACAACCGGTCGCTCGGCGCCACCACCACGCGCTACAAGGCGGATACCGTGACGCTGGGACTGATCGGTAACCTCTTTGACAACCTGGGCGGTGGTGGCGCCAACAGCGCCAGCGTGTCCATCGTCGACGGATCGCTCGATCTCGATAGCTCGCCCAACCAGGCAGCGGATGCCGCGACGATGCAGACCGCCGGTCACTACACCAAGCTGCGCTATGCCATCAGCCGTCAGCAGACCATCACCGACACGCTCTCGTTTTACGCCGTGCTCACCGGTCAGCAGGCGAACAAAAATCTCGACTCGTCCGAGAAGTTCTACCTCGGTGGAGCCAGTGGCGTACGCGCCTATCCAACCAACGAAGGTGGCGGCGCCGAAGGCAATCTCGTCAATCTCGAACTGCGCTGGCGCCTGCCCGGAGGAGTCAATCTGGTTGGCTTCTATGACGCCGGGCACATCACGATCAACCCCAACAACAGTTTCGCCGGTGCGGCAGCGCTGAACGGCTACAGCCTCAAGGGCGCCGGTCTGTCGCTGGCCTGGCAGTCCGGCGCTGGCCCCAGCCTCAAGGCGACCTGGGCACATCGCATCGGCGACAACCCGTATCCAACCGCCACCGGCAACGACCAGGATGGCTCATTGCACAAGAACCGTTTCTGGCTGACCGCCAGCTTGCCGTTTTGAGGGCGACGGCCGTGACAGCCGCTAATGCCGCTTACTTCACCGACACCACGAGTTGCTTTCCGCAGGCCTCTACATATTTGCGCAAGGTGGCGAGGGTTGGCGAATGCTTGCCGGTCGTCATTGACGATTCCAGTCGCGCCACGGCGGGCGCCTGCGTGCCCATCCGTGCAGCCACCTCCGCCTGCGTCAGCCCGGAAGCCTGCCGCGCGGCAAGGACGATATCCAGCAGGATGAATTCCTCGCTGTTGTTCAGCCGGTCGACTTCCGCCTTTACCTCGGGGTCGGCGAGCAGTTCGGCAATCAATTCATCATGGGCCTTCATTGCGAATCTCCTTCAATCGTTGCTCCGCAATTCGCCGATCCTGCAATGGCGTCTTGTCGGATTTCTTTACAAAACTGTGCAGCATCACGATGCGTCGACCGATGCGCGTACAAAAAAACACACGGCCAATACCTTCCGCTCCCTTGAGCCGCAGTTCAAACAATCCGTCGCCCAAAGCCTTGGTATGCGGTTCGCCAAGATTAGGGCCAAAGACTCGCAGCCGCCGCGTCAAGACAACGTAACGAGCCGCAATCGTTTGCGGCAACGCGGTGACTTCCGCCTGCACCCGCTCGCTGTAGTACTCGACGGAAAAAGCATCCGTATCCATCTGCGCCAGCATAACAAACTTGTTAATGCCGTACAAGAGGCCACATCATGAACAAAACCTACCGCCTGATCTGGAACGAATTCACCGCCACCTGGGTCGCCGTCGCCGAAATCGCCAAGGCACGCGGCAGGCGCGCCTCGGGCGCGGTGCTGCTCGCCGCTGCCGGCCTCCTGCTCGCCGTGCCGTCAGCGTCGACTATTGCGGCACCGCCCAATCCGCCCGCGCCCAACCAGTTGCCGACCGGCGGCCAGGTCGTCGCCGGTTCCGCCGACATCGCCAGCAAGGTAAACCCGAGCGGCGCGGTGATGAACATCAACCAGAGCAGCCAGCGGGCCGCCATCGACTGGCAGACGTTCAACGTCGGCCGCGCGGCGCAGGTGAATTTCAATCAGCCGGGGGCGGGCAGCGTCACGCTCAACCGGGTGCTCGACAGCAATCCGAGCCAGATTTTTGGCCGCATCGGCGCGCCGGGGCAAGTCTTCTTCACCAATCCGAACGGGATGTACTTCGCGCCGGGGGCGAGTGTCGATGTCGGCGGACTGGTCGCCACCACGCACAGCATATCCAACGCCGATTTTATGGCGGGGAACTACGCCTTCACGCGCAATGGTGCGAGCGGCACTATCGTCAATGAAGGCGAACTCAAGGCCACGCTGGGCGGCTACATCGCCCTGCTGGCCCCGGAAGTCAGGAACAACGGCGTCATCGTCGCGCAGTTGGGCACGGTCGTCCTCGCGGCGGGCGAAACCTATCAGTTGCAGTTCGACGCCAACAACACGCTAGCGAACATCCTGGTGACACCGGCGACGATCCAGGCGCTGGTGGACAACCGCAACGCGGTGCAGGCCCCCGGCGGGCTGATCATCCTCTCGGCGCAGGCCGTGGATCGTTTGCAGGGCGGCGTGGTGAATAACAGCGGCGCGCTGGAAGCCACCGGGCTGGTGAGCGATGGCGGGCGCATCGTGCTCGCCGCCTCGGACAGCATCACGCACAGCGGCACGATCAACGTCGATGCCGCGCCAGGAAAAGTCGGCGCTGGTGGTACGGCAACACTGATTGCCGACCTCGCCAATCACGACAGCACGACGCAGATTGACGGCAGCCTCAGCGCCCGTGGCGGCAATCTGGGCGGTGATGGTGGCTTTATTGAAACCTCCGGCGGGCGTGTCAAAATCGGCGACACGGCGCGCTTTGACACCCGCGCCGCGCACGGCAAGACCGGCACCTGGCTGATCGACCCGAAAGACTTCACCATCTCCGCCAGCGCGGGCGGCACGGTGACCGGCAGCACCCCCTCGGGCGACATTTCAGGCACCACCCTGGCCACGGCGCTGAACACCAGCAGCGTCATCATCGAATCAGGGCTGGGCTCCACCGTCGCGGGCTCGGGCGACATCAACGTCAACGACGCCGTGACCTGGACCCATAACACACTGACGCTGACCGCTGCGCGCGACATCAACATCAACGCCGTGATGAAGGCCGGCACCACCGACAACACTGGCGCGGCGGGCACCTTCGCCATCCTGACCCTGAACCCCGCCACCACCAACAACGGCGACAGTGCGGTGGCCACTGGCACCGTCAGGGTGGGCATGAACGCCAGCGCCTTCACCGGGCGGGTCGATTTTGTCAAGGCCGATGGCAGCACGGCGCGCTCGGGCACCGGCTTTCTCAACGTCGGCGGCGCGGGCTACACCGTCATCACCGATCTTGGCGTAGCGGGCGATGCAACGGGCGGCAGCAACCAGACCTTGCAGGGCATGGCACGCACGGCCAACCTGGGCGGCAAATTTGCTCTCGGCGGCAACATCGACGCCGTTGGCATTGCCAATTTCACGCCGATTGGAGATACAACCACCCAGTTCACCGGTAGCTTCAACGGCCTCGGCCACACCATTTCCAACCTCACCATCAATCTGCCCGCCATAGATGGCGTAGGTCTGTTCGGGAAGGCGCAATATTTCGACGCTGGCGGCGGCAATCTCATTCCTGCGACCTTCCAGAATGTCGGCTTGCTTAACGCTACGGTGAGTGGTTTGAAAAATGTTGGCGCTCTTGTGGGGTCAGGCAATTTCGTCAAGATCAACAACAGCTACGCCACGACAGTCAACATAACCGGGGCAAGCTTTAACGTGGGTGGACTGATGGGGTATGGCAATGGCACCATCAGCAACAGTTACGCTGCAACCGGCACAGTGCAGGGACCTACTTACAACATCGGCGGGCTGGTGGGGGGGTTCAACGGCCCGATCAGCAACAGCTACACCACCGTCAATGTGGTCGGAAACGGAGGCGTGACTGGTGAGGTTGGCGGTTTGGTGGGAAATTTCTCAGGTACCAACACGATCAGCAACAGCTACACCACTGGAAACGTCTCCGGCGGGACCCATGTTGGCGGGTTGGTTGGCTATGGTAACGGTGGAACGATCAGCAACAGCTACGCCATGGGCGGCGTGCAAGCCTCTTCTGATAGTGGGGGCGGCCTCATTGGTTTTTTGCGTAGCCCCTTCACGATCACCAATAGCTTTGCCACGGGTTTGGTGACGCGATCGTCCGGTGGCGCTACCTCCTTCGGCGGGCTGGTGGGTGCTAACGGTGGTGGAACGATCACCAATTCTTTTTACGACAAGACGGTCAATACCGTCTGGAAGGGCACCGGTAGCGCCCTCGATGTGGCGGACCAATATTGGGGCATGAGCACCGCCGATATGAAGTTGCAGGCGAA
>CAISUK010000090.1 GCA_903888645.1 uncultured Pseudomonadota bacterium
AAAACCGAAGAACAACCAAACAGCGAAGAAAATCCCAGCTTCATATCCACGGGACGAAGAAAACCGACCCGAAGAAAATCCAGTTTCACGCCGGCCAAGTAAATCCAGTTTCACCTCGGCCGCGACAACTGGAACTGGAACTGGAACAGGAACAGGCACCGGCACCGGTACCGGTACGGGAACCGACACAGGAACTGGCACTGGCACTGGCACTGGCACTGGCACTGGCACAGGCACTGGCACAGGCACAGGCACAGGTACTGGGACTGGAACAGGCACAGGTACTGGGACTGGAACAGGCACCGGGACGGGCACAGGCACAGGCACTGGCACCGGGACTGGGACTGGGACTGGGACTGGGACTGGCACTGGCACCGGGACTGGGACTGGGACTGGGACTGGGACTGGGACCGGAACCGGCACTGGGACCGGGACGGGGACGGGCACGGGCACCGGCACCGGGACCGGGACTGGTACTGAGATCTTTGTCCCGCCGCCTCCCCCGCCGCCCCCGCCCCCGGTACCAACAGTGCCTCCCCCACCAATAACCCCGGTAACTCCTCCTGCTTCACCGAGTAGTAGTCCCCCGGGAGGTGGCTCTACGCCGGCGACGGGTGGTACAGGAAGTGGTGGAGCGCCATTGACAGGTCAGCCAGGAGGTAGTGGCGGCAGCGGCACGACAGGTGGTGGTTCGACGACGCCGCCAGGTGGTATGGGAGGTGGTGGAACACCATCGACGGGTGACCCGGCAGATGGCGGCAGCGGCACGACAGGCGGTAGTTCGACCACGCCGACGGGTGGCACAGGAGGTGGTGGAACCCCATTGACCGGTGATCAGGCAGGTGGTGGCAGCGGCACGACAGGCGGCGGTTCGACCACACCGACAGGAGGTACAAGCGGAACAGGTGCAGGAGGCACAGGGAGCAGCTCATCCAGTAGCAGCGGTGGTCCTGGTGGCGCTAATACAGGTGGCATTTCCGTCTCGCTGGTGAAGGAACCTTCTGTTCAACAAACCGGCGTCATCACGGTTTCTGTACCGAAGGAGATGGCGACGGCGGGTAGTGGATTCAGTTTCCCGCTGCCGGCACAAGTAACCGAAACCGGTAGTGCGAATCCACAGATACAGGTGACCACCACAGCAGGTCAGCCTTTGCCGGGATGGTTGAAATTCAATCCAGAGACCAAAGCCTTCGTTGCGTCGGCGATACCCGATGGCGCTTTCCCGATGCAAGTGGTGGTCAAGGTGAATGGCATCAGCACGACAATCGTCATATCCGAGCGCAACGAATGAGAGAGCCAGACAACGCCAGCATCCAGGGGCTGACCTCCCCCTCTCGGATGCCGAGATAGAAGCCATCCTCTTTGCCGACGATGTTCCGATGGAACAGCCAGTACAATCGTTCGGTATGGTTCAATCTCCGGAAAAAGGCAGTTGGATGGGGCGTGGGCTGTTTGCCCTGATGCTGCTGCTGGTGCTGCTCGGTACCTGGGCCAAGCCATGAATCGCTATCTGGTCAGCAAGGGCTGGGAAGGATTTTGTGATCGACTGCAGTGTCTTTCGCATTGCGTGACTTGGGCCTTGCGATACAACCGCATCCTTTACGTAGACTGGGAAGACAGTATCTGGTCGCATGGCGAGGGCGGCTTCTATCGTTATTTCGACTTGGTCGATTTGCCTCATGTCACCTCGGCTAATCAGATCCCGGCCGATCTGGAGGTCTTCCCCCCCTTCTGGACGCGAGGTTTCGGATTGCCCGCTGGCGAGTGGGTGCATAAGTTGAAAGACGAACTGGTCTTCGATCCGCAGGAAGGCAGGCACTACGAGCCAGTCTGGGTGCATCCCGGCGTGGGGTTCCGGGCCTACGATTTTGAGCAGTTACCGAAGCACTTGCGGCTCAAGCCCGATGTGGCAGCCGAACTCAGGGCCTTGCTGGAAAGCATCCCGACTCACCTACCAGTGGTGCATTTGCGGGGCACTGATCGCCCGATGTCCGAGGAGCGCTGGCAGGCCGTCCGGGAGGCTGCGCCGTTGGCTTGCATCATCTCGGACGACGCGGCGCTGGTAAGTCGCTGGCTGCAGGAAAGCCCGGAGTCGGTCGCGCTGTCGGATACCGTGGTGGCGGGGACGGTCGCTGGCCACAAGCTCGATCCGCAAACGCTGCGCACGATGGGATTCGATAAGCATCGCATGAATATTCGCCTGTTGGCCGACTTCATTGTCCTCGCCTCCGCCAAGGAAGCGCATGGTCTAAATGAACAGAGCGTGTTTTTCAGCATGGCCAGGTTGTTTGGTGCTTGTAACGGGGTTCCAGCGCTGTTCATGTCATGAGAAAAACTTTCTGGCTTACCGGCCTGTCCGCTTCGGGTTAATCTACCCTCGCACGTGCGCTGTCAAAAAGTTTTGCGGATTCTGGAGATGCCAGCAAGATCATGGCCGAATGCGCGGCGAGAATCCAGGCTTTGCTGAATCAGGAGATTCTATGACCTCAAGTTTCGTCGGCGTCGCCGGCCTGCCGCGCGCCGGTTCCACCTTGCTGACCCAGTTGCTCGCTGAGCATCCCGATGTCCATTGCGAAGGACACAGCTCGCCGCTGTGCAATTCGCTGCTGGCGACCCGTCGCTTTATTAGCGATGACCCGTTCATGCTCTCGCAGTTGGATGTCCAGTTTGATGCCACCTATGCACATCTCAAGACCGCGATGCAGGGATTTCTAAGCGGTTGGTATGCGAGCACTGACAAAGCAGTGGTCGTGGATAAAAACCGTGCCTGGCTGCATTGCATCGAGCTTCTGCTTCACCTCGATCCCAAGGCTAAGTTACTCATCTCGATTCGCGAACTTGGACAGATTTACGGATCAATTGAGTCGCAGCACCAGAAGACGATATTGCTCGACTTCATCGATCATCTCGCTGATTTCGATCGCTTTGGTCGGGCCGATCAACTTTTTGCCAAGGACAAGGCAATCGGTGCTCCGCTGTCCTCGATTCAGGCGGTGCAGGATTTGCCCCAGTCGGTGAAAGACAGGCTGTACTTCGTGAAGTTCGAGGACTTGATGGCTCAGCCTGGCGAGACTATGAACTTGGTATATACGTGGCTTGGTTTATCCCCACACAAGATCGATATCAAGAAGTTGGTGGTAAGGCCGCACGAGAGCGATAGCCACTATCGCTACAAGTATCTGCATCGCCAGCAGGGGAAAATCGCGCCACCGAAGGTTCATGAAATTCCGCCGAGAATTCAGGAATTGATCCAGAAAGCATGTGGATGGTATTACGATTGGTTCTATCCGAAGCCGAAGAAAGGCTGAGTACAGGCACAGCGCATCGCACATCCTGTTGTCAAGTCGGCATTCCGAAACACGAAAAAAACCCGGCGCAAGGCCGGGTTTGAAGCCGATTCCTGACGGAACCGGAGGAGGAGATGTTACTGGGTGCCGATCAGGCTGCCTTCTTGATCTTGGCGATGTTCGCGCCGGTGGCCTTGACGGTTGCGTCGGCTGCTGCTGCGACGTTGGCTTCGGCCATTTCGGTCATTTGCTTGGCGGTCTTGGTCATGCTGGCGTAGGCACTGTTGGTGGCGCTGATGGCCGACTTGAGCGTCGCAATGGCGGTGTCGGAACCGGCCGGTGCATTCTTCAGCGCCTGGTCGAGCATCGTCGTTGCGCTGGTCTGCGCATCGGCGAATTGAGCCTCGACAACCTTCGAAAACTCGTCCTTGGTCTGCGTGGCAATTTCATAAACTTGACGCGAGTAAGACATCGCCTTGTCAAATGCAGGCTGCGCGAAGGCGGCTTGAAGACTGAGCATTTCCTGAACATCCTTGGCGCCGATCAGCGCTTTGGTGTTGGCGACGGATTCTTCAAACACGGTACGCGCCGTGTTGAGGTTAAGGGCGGCGAAGCGCTCTGTGCTGGCGAAGGCGGTATTGGCCAAGGTCAGGGCGGCTTCCATCGCGGATTTGTTGGCGCTGGCGAAATTTTCTGGTTTGGTGAACATGGTTAAGCTCCTTGGGTCGAAAATATGAGTGAAAGTTCTTGTTCGCATCTGCTTCCATGAGTGCTTCAAAGTCGAGAGGCAGTGTCATGGTGCACCGCAACATGATTCGTATTATAGGCAGTCGAATCACGTTGTCAACAAGAAAATGGTGCGCCGCACCAAATATTTTTTCGGCAAAGAATAGCCATTTAATATAACGAGTTACGCAATATATTCGGCATTAACGGGCGGCTGGGGATAGCCAAGCCCGGCGTTGGCATCGGCTGGTATGGCGGGCATCCAGACGACGCCGCGGCGAGAAAGCGCGTCAGGCGGACTTGGCGATTGATTCGTGGCGCGACGCCGCGAGAGCGGCGATGCTGCAACCGAACATCGCCTCTACGGCAACCGCCGGCAACGGAGCGGCGTAGAGGAATCCCTGCATTTCGTCGCAGCCTTGCTCAGCCAGTACCTGCTGCTGGAATGGCGTTTCGACGCCTTCGGCAACCAAATGCAAGCCGAAACCCCGGGCAATCCCGACAATGGCCTGGATGATCGGCGAGACGCGTTCTTCGGCGAAGATGTCGCGCACGAAGGATTGGTCGATCTTGATGCTGTTGATCGGGAAGCGCCGCAGATAATTCAGCGAGGAATAGCGGGTACCAAAATCGTCGATGGCGATGCGGACGCCGCGGCTGCGCAGCTGGCGTAACTTCTCGATGACATCCGGGATATCCTGAAGGAGAAGATTTTCCGTGATCTCGATTTCCAGCATGTCCGGCGGCAGCCCGAAACTCGCCACGCGCGAGGCAATTCGCTCCACCAGATCGTCGCGCTGAAAATCCAGCGGCGACAGATTGACCGACATGCGTATCTCGCTGTGGCCGGCTCGCTGCCAGCGGGCCAGACGAGCGCAGGCGTCGTCGAGTACCCAGTCGCTAATGGCGCAGATCAATCCCGAGGCCTCAGCCAAGCCGATAAATCCGCTGGGATGAAGTAAACCTTGAGTGGGATGCTGCCAGCGGATGAGTGCTTCGACGCCAACCACCCTATCATGGCTAACGCTGATCCTGGGCTGAAAGTGCAAGACGAATTCGGCATTGTTAATCGCCCGGCGCAGATCGTTCTCCAGTTCGATCCGCTCCTGGTAGATCAGACTCATTTCCGGCGCAAACTGCTGGAACGCATTCTTGCCGTTGGCCTTGACCTCATACATGGCGATGTCGGCATTCTTCAACAGCAGGTCGGCATTGTCGCCATCGCGCGGATATAAAGAGATGCCGATGCTGGCGGTGGCGAGAAAGTCCTGTCCGCCCACCTGAAATGGTGCACGCAATTCTTCGAGAATCTTGTTGGCAATCGTCGTCGCGTCCTCGGCTTGGCCAATCTCCGGCAGCAGCACGGTAAATTCGTCACCGCCTTGCCTGGCTACGGTATCGCCGGCACGAACGCAGTTGCGCAGTCGCTTGGCAAAGTTGATCAGGAGTTCGTCGCCTTCGAGATGGCCGTGCGTATCGTTGACGAGCTTGAAGCGATCCAGGTCGATGAACATCACCCCAACCATTGCCGCATACCGTTCCGCCTGAGCCATGGCCAGCTCGAGGTGATCCTTGAACAGGCGCCGGTTTGGCAACTGTGTCAATTGATCGTGCAGTGCCTGGAAACTTATCGTTTCCTCGGCCATCTTGCGTTCGGTAATGTCTCGCGCGACGCCATAGGAGCCGACGAAGCGTTGCCCCCGCACTTGATCGGCACCACTTTCGGCATAGAGTCCGATGGCACTGACCATCGTCACGATGAAATGTTTTTCCCGCGTCGCATGAACGTCGCCGTTTTGCTTGAGGCGCAACTCGATGTTGGACGAAGCGCGACTGTCGGTGCGCCGTTCGTTCAGGACGTGGCGCGCCAGATCCCGGTCATCCTCATGGACGACCGTTGCATAGTGCTGACCAATCAACGCCTCCGGGTCAAAGCCGAGCAATGATTCGATGCGGCGATTGATGAAGGTAAAGTGTCCGCGCTGGTCGAGGGTGTACACAATGTCAGGCGAGTTATCGATGAGAAACCGGTGCAGCCGCTCTGATTGCTCGAGCCGCGCTGTCATCAAGGCATGCTCGGCTTTCAGCCGACGCCGCTGCAGCGTGTTGTCGACCTTGGCCGGCAAGTCGTCGAGGTCGTCCGGTTTGCGAACGAATTCCACCGCCCCGAAGCGCAGCGCTCGAACCGCCACGTCGAAGCGATCGTCGCCGCTGACAATCATTACACTGGTGTCGATGCGGTGAGTGACAATCCACTTCATGACGTCCACACCGGACATGTCGGGCAGACCGATGTCGAGCAGGACCAGATCGACGTGCTCCATTTCGAGTATGCCGATCGCCGTGCTGCCGTTGCCAACCTCGACTATCTTGCGACCGGGTCCATCGAGCAGCAGACGCAGGCTGGTACGCATCCGGGCGTCGTCCTCGACGATCAGAATGCGCTGACCGGCGCGCGCTTCGCCGGGCTCGATCAGGCGGGTCAGGGCGAGCGCAGTCATCTAGCGCTCCGGGCCACTTGCGGCAGGAGTATGACAAAAGTCGTGCCGTGGCTTGGCCGGCTTTGACAGGTGATATGCCCGCCGAGTTTGTCGACCAAGGCCGCAACGATCGACAGGCCGAGTCCGGCATGTCCGGGCTTGGTGCTCGAATCCAGCGGCTGATAGAGCGACTGCATAACTTCCGCCGGCAATCCGGGGCCGGAATCGCTGAGTCGAATCTCGACATAAAAGCGCCCGTTCTGATTGACACTGTCCCATGTCGATATGACAAAGCGGCTGCCCGCGGGAGATGCTTCAGCGGCATTTTTCCAAAGGTTCAGCAAGATCTGCTTGACGCTGTTCCGATCGGCCATCGCCAGGGCGAGTTGCGGCGCAAGATCGAGCACCAGTTCGATGCCGCTGCTCTCGAAGAGCATTTCGCCGTAGAGCGCCCGCATCCCCTCGATCAGCTCATTGACATCGACCTGTCCGCTCTGGGTCGCTGTTGTAGTCGCTTCGCTCAGCTGTCGAACAATTTGCGCGACGCGATCAATCTCCTCGCGCAGTATCCCGATCTGGTCGCCCAGTTCGCTATCGTCAGGAAGCTTTTGCAGGATCAGTTTCAGATAATTCTTGATGATTCCGAGCGGATTGCCTGCCTCATGGGCGGCTTTGCGCGCCTGCAGCCGAAAACGGCCGACCACGGCCGCCTCGATTTGCTCATCGCGGTCGCGCATCTTGCGCCAGGTTTCGAGCGTTGCTGCGGTCAGACGGGCAAAGCTGTTCAGCCAGGCGATGCGCTTTCTGGTGCGGGCGAACTGAGCCGCCGAGATACCGAAAACGATAACCCCGACCAGGGTTTCCGAGGTCAGCATCGGCACGCACAATATGCCTTCGCTGTTAAGGGCGCGGGCAATCTGAACGTCGATCAGCGAAACAGGAACGGGCCGCTCCGTGTCAAAGGACGAGCGTGTGTGCCCCTTGAGAGCGGCCTCTGCCGCCAGGCTGAGTTCGGCCTCCAGGGGTATTTCTAGCCGCTGCAGCAAAACCGGCTGACCACCCACGCTGGCGCCCGAAAGAACCGACCGTGCCGGCTGCAAGAGAAAAAAGGCGACACGACCGAGGCCGAACAGTATCCGCGCCGACTCGCGTGCCGCCAAGAGCATTTCGGCATCGTTTTCAAGACTGAAAAGCGTGCGTTGCAGGGGCTGCATTGCAGCCATGCCACGCGCGGCAGCTTCTAGTTCGGCCCCGGCCGAATCGTCAGCTGGGTCATCTGGAGCAGGGGCCGCGGTTTCTTCTATTACCTTGGCAGCGGCGGCCGGAGGCACCGGTAAAGGTGTCCGACGTTTAGGCAGGGCACTTCCGGCGGGCCCCTCGGCCACGTCGAGGGCGGCAGCGAGGAGATCCACGCGCTCGGCTGCCTGACGACAAAGACTGAGAAAATCCGCGGCTTCGATGCCCAGCAACATCGTCACGGGGGCGACTCCGTCGGGTTCGCCCGCATCGGACGCTTCTATCCCATGATCCTCGCTACCGACATGCGCCGCCCAGACAATCTGACTCAGCTGATCGGCGGAAGCGATCTGCTCGGCAGGCAGATGATGGAAGAGGATCGCGTCGGCCATGAACGAAGGCAATTGCCATTGATCGACCAGCCACGCCCCCACCGAGCTGTGATTGGTTCCCAGTTCCTGATACTCCAGTTCGGCGAGATCCCCTTCGAGTCCGCAGCGACCAAGCAAAGCGCCATAGCGATCGCCAAAACCGCCAAGCAGAATCAGCTCGCCGACATCGTGCAATAAACCAGCCAGGTAGGCCTCCTCGGTTTCGACATAGCCAACCTTGTCGGCGATGGCGCGTGCCAGTTCTCCGACCTTCAGGGAGTGCCGCCAATATCCGGCGAGATCGTAGCGCTGCGCATCGAGGTTGCGCCCAAAGACATTTTGCACGACCAGGCAGGCAGCGATCGTTTGCACCAGGCGCGTGCCAAGCGCCAGCAGCGACTGCTTGATACTTTTCAGTTCGGAGCCGCGGCGCAATCCCGGCGAATTTGCCACGGTGAGAATGCGCGCGGTGAGGCTGGCATCCCGCTTGACCAACTGCGCCAGTGCCACCATCGATGCTTGCTCGTCACCGGCTTCTTCGAGAAAACGAAGCAGAATTTGCGGCATCGTCGGCAATTGAAGCGATTCAATCACTTCCACGATAGGTGCGGGAATTGCCTGCAACTTTCCTCCTCTTGGTCATCGGCAACGGCGGCGAATGTCCAAAATTCTTGAACATGCCAGGTTGATAGTAACCGAGGGGCCCGCCGACGTAAACACCATAGGCCCAACCGAGCCGCCAAAGCGACCTCCGGGGACACCTGCGATGCCGCTATTCTTTGCTCACTGACTTTCCACAGTGGCGTTTGCTGGATTTGCCGAGAAACCGGCCCCACCTTCCCGCTGACCGCCCAATGCCTTGTACAACTGGCTGTAGGCAGACAACAGTTGGCGCCTGATTTGTACGGCATCCTGTTGCGCCTGGAAGGCGTCGCGCTGCGCATCGAGCAGTTCGAAATGGTTGGCGATGCCGCCCCGGTAACGTGCCTCGACAAGGCGCAGACGCGCGCTCTGTGCTTTCTCACCAGCTTCCTGCGCCTCGAGCTGCCGCCGCAGGGTATCGCGCGCAACCAGCAGGTCAGCCACTTCGCGGAAGGCCAGTTGGACAGTTTTTTCGTACTGGGCGACGGCGATTACCTTGCGCGCTTCGGCAAGATCGACACCGCCCGCGACTCTGCCCGAGTCAAAGAGAGGCAGGCTCAGCACCGGCTGGAAGCTCCAGGCTTTGGCTCCGCTGTCGAACAGTCCGGAAAGTGACGCGCTGGCGGTACCGAAGGCTCCGGTCAGGCTGAGGCGAGGGAAAAAAGTGGCGCGCGCCGCCCCGATGTTAGCGTTGGCGGCCATCAGGGCTTGCTCGGCGGCGAGGACATCGGGCCGCCGCAATAGCACTTCCGAGGGCAGGCCGGCGGCCAGATCGGGAACGATGCCTTGTTCAATGAGACGGCGTCCAGCCGGCAATTCCTTGGGCATATTGCCGACGAGAAGCCGGAGCAGATTGTCAGCGGCGGCGCGTTGTCGTTCAAGACCAGCAAGAACGACGCGGGCATTCTGCAGGGCGCCGTCGGCGCCAAGCGCATCGAGCTCGCCGGCAATGCCGACGTCACGGCGTCGATTGGTCAAGTCGCGGAATTCCTGACGGGTGCGAACCGTTTCGCTGGCGAGAGCGGCGCGCTCGTCCATTTCCTGAAGCGTCAGATAGGCATCGGCGACATCGGCAATCAATGACAGGCGGAACGCGCGGCGCGCCTCCTCGGTAACCAGGTAACTGCGCAATGCCGCTTCGCTGAGGTTTTTCACGCGACCCCAGAAATCAATCTCGAAAGCAGTCACGCCAAGATTGACGTCATAGCGTTGCTGGCCTATCGGCCGCCCGCTCGCATTGAGATCGCCTGGCGTCAGCACGGCGCTGCGGTCGCCAACCAGATTCACCGTCGGCAGGCGATCGGCACGCTGGATGCCGAACTGCGCGCGCGCCTCGGCAATGCGCGCCGTGGCAATGCGCAAGTCGCGGTTGTTGTCGAGCGCGGCACCGATCAGGCCGCGCAGCCGCGGATCGGGAAAGAAGGTCGGCCAATCGAGATCGGCGACGCCGCGCTGGCCAGCCACGGCATCCTGCAACCACGCTTCGGGGACCGGCGGCGTCGGCCGGACATAGTCAGGTGCCAGGTTGCAGCCGGCCAATGCCGCGATGGTCACGATGGCCGCGATGGCCGCGCCGAGCAGCTTAGTCATGATCCTGCTCCTCGGCGGCTTCCTGCTGCGTGCGCTTATGACCGGGCAGCAGGCGGGTGACCACGACGAAGAATACAGGCACCAGGAACACGGCCAGTGCCGTCGCAGTGATCATGCCGCCGACGACGCCGGTGCCAATGGCATGTCGACTCTGCGCGCCGGCGCCGCTCGAAAGTGCCAATGGCATGACGCCGAAAATGAAAGCGAACGAGGTCATCAGGATCGGCCGGAAACGCAGCCGGCAGGCTTCCAGCGTTGCTTCCACGAGGTCCATGCCTTGCTCATGCAGCGTCTTGGCGAACTCGACGATCAGGATCGCGTTCTTCGACGAGAGGCCGATGAGCGCGATCAGGCCGACCTTGAAGAAAACATCGTTGGGCAAATCGCGCAAGGTCACCGCCAGGACCGCACCGAGGATGCCGAGCGGCACCACCAGGATGATCGTGAATGGTGTCGACCAACTCTCATAGAGTGCTGCCAAAGCGAGAAAAACCACCAGCAGCGAAATCCCGAACAGGAAGGGCGCCTGGCTCCCGGAGAGTCGCTCCTCGAATGAAGTACCCGACCATTCGAAGCCGAATCCGGGCGGCAGCTTGGCGGCAATGTCTTCCATCGCTGCCATGGCCTCGCCGGTGCTCTTGCCCGGCGCGGGACCGCCCGAGAGTTTGAAAGAAGGATTACCGTTATACCGATCCAGCTTGGGCAAACCGACGATCCAGTGCGGCGTGGCGATTTCCGAGAGCAGAACCATTTCCCCACGCGTGTTGCGTACCTGCAGGCGGAGTATCTTTTCCGGCGTCGAACGCAGGTCAGCCTCGGCCTGCATCTGCACCCGCAGGATGCGCCCCTGACGGACGAAATCGTTGACGTAGGCGACGCCGAGCACCGACTGCAGCGTGTCGTTGAGGCTGGCCAGATCGATGGACAGCGCTCGCGCTTTGGCATTGTCGATATCCAGCAGCAGCTGCGGGCCGGGCTCCTGGCCTTCCGGACGTACGCCGGCCAGCGCCGGGTTCTGTGCGGCCAAGCCAAGCGCCATGTTGCGCGCCTCCATCAATTTTTCACGGCCCAGACCGGAACGATCCTGGAGACGGAAGTCGAAGCCGCCAATGGCGCCAAGTTCCGGAATCGGCGGCACATTGACCGCCAGCACAAAGGCCTGCTTGATCTGGAACAGCGCCATGTTGGCGCGGCGAATGACTGCTGACGCTGTCTTATCTGCTGCGGTCCGATCATCCCAATCCTTGAGGCGGACGAAAGCCAGCGCGGCATTCTGGCCCCGACCGAAGAAAGAGAAACCAACTACGCCGATGACATGATCGACCTCGGGTTGCTTGAGGTAAAACTCTTCAAGCTTCTTCACCACTTCCAGCGTGCGCTCCTGGGTAGCACCCGGCGGCAACTGGATCATGTTGATGAAGTAGCCCTGATCTTCCTCGGGCAGGAAGCTGCCCGGCAGGTGCATGAACAGCCAGCCGGCGCCAACGATGATCGCCGCATAGACAGCCAGCCAGCGGCCGGTGCCGCCAAGCATGCGTGCCACCGTATTGCGATAGCCGGTCGTGGTGCGGGCAAAGAAGCGGTTGAACCAGCCGAAGAAGCCGGTGGTCGGCATGTGCGATCCGCCCGGTTCATTCTTCAGCAGCGTCGCGCACATCGCCGGGGTCAGCGTCAGCGCCATCAGCGCCGAGAACAGCATGGTCAGCACCAGAGTGACGGCGAACTGCCGATAGATGGCGCCCACGGACCCACCGAAAAATGCCATTGGCAAAAACACGGCGCACAATACCAGGGTGATGCCGATGATGGCGCCGAAGATCTGGCCCATCGCCTTGCGGGTCGCATCGCGCGGCGACAGACCTTCTTCGGTCATGATGCGCTCAACGTTTTCGACAACGACAATGGCATCGTCAACGACAATACCGATGGCCAGCACCATGGCGAACAGCGTCAGCACATTGATCGAGTAGCCAAGGATCGAGAGGCCGGTGAGCGCGCCCATCAGGGCCACCGGTACGACCACGGCGGGTATCAGTGTGGCGCGGAAATTCTCGAGGAACAGGTACATCACCAGAAACACCAGAACCATCGCCTGCGCCAGTGTCAGGAGCACCTCGTTGATGGATATCTCGACGAAGCGCGACGTGTCATAGGGGACCGCCCAGTCGATGCCCTTGGGGAAATAAGGTGCCAAGTCTGCCATCTTGGCCTTGACGGCTTTTGCCACTTCCAGTGCATTGCCGTCGGGTGCAACGCGCACCGCAATCGCCGCCGAAGGCTGGCCATCGGTGCGGGCGAAGATGTTGTAATCCTGGGCACCCAGTTCGACGCGCGCCACATCCCGGACCCGCACCGTCGAGCCGTCGGGCTGGGCGCGGACAATGACCTCGCCGAACTGCTCCGGCGTCGACAAACGCCCCTTACTGACGATCACCGCAGTGAATTGCTGGCCCTTGGCAGCTGGCGCTTGACCCAGTTCGCCGGTGGCGAGCTGGACGTTCTGCGCCCGCACGGCGTTGATTACATCCGACGGCGCCAGGTTGTAGGCATGCAGCCGGTCCGGCTTCAGCCACAAGCGCATCGAGTATTCAGTACCGAACAGCACCGCTTCGCCGACGCCCTTGACGCGGCGCACCTGGTCCAGCACGTTGGCAGCGGCGTAACTACCTAGAGCGACGTTGTCGAGACTCTTGTCCGGCGAAAAGAGCACCAGGAACATCAGGTAGTTGCGCTGCGGTTTGGTCACCGGCACGCCGAGTCGGCGGACGTCTTCGGGTAGACGTGCCTCGACGCGCTTGTAGCGGTTCTGCGCTTCCACCGAGGCGTTGTCGAGGTTGGTGCCGGCCTCGAAGGTCAAGGTCAGGGTCCCGACGCCCAACTCCGAGGAAGCCTCCATGTAGAGGAGGTGCTCGATGCCATTCATTTCCTGCTCGATGAGCGCCGTCACCGTGTCTTCGATGACCTGCGCCGAAGCGCCAGGATAGGTGATGTTGAAGGCGATCGAAGGCGGCGCGACGGTCGGATACTGCGACACCGGCAAGCGCTTCAAGGCCAGGCTGCCGGCCAGCACGATGACGATGGCGATCACCCAGGCAAACACCGGGCGGTCGATGAAAAATTTGGCCAGCATCGAGTGCCTCTTACTTCTTTGCCGCGGCGTCGGCGGGCGTTGCAGCAGGCGCCGGTGCCGGCGTGGCTGCAGGTGTGGATGCCAGCGAGGGCACCGGATTCCATGGCACCGCTTTCACCGGGCTGCCGGGTCGGGCTTTCTGCAAGCCATTGACGATCACCTGCTCACCGCCCTTCAGCCCTTCGTTGATGATCCAGTCGGTGCCGGCCATGGCGCCGGTTTTCACCGGTCGCGGGGCGACTTTGCCCTCGCCGTCGACGATCATGACGAGTTGGCCCTGCGGCGTCGTTTGCACCGCCCTCTGCGGCACTTTGATGGCATTATCGGCTTCCGCCTGCGGCACCCGGATACGCACAAAGGTGCCCGGCAACAACTCGCGCTTCGGATTGGGAAACTCGGCGCGCAGCTGGATCGAGCCGGTATTCGGGTCGACCGCGAGGTCGGAGAACTGCAGCCGGCCGAGCTGCCCGTAAAGGCTGCCGTCCTCGAGGATCAATTCGACCCGGCTGCCGTCGGCGTGTTTCAGCTTGCCGGCTTTAACCGCCTGCTGCAGACGCAGCACGTCGCCATTGCCCTGGGTGAAATTGACGTAAATCGGATCGATCTGCTCGATGGTCGCCAGCAGCGTCGCTTCGCTCTTGCCAACCAAGGCCCCCTCGGTGACCATGGCGCGGCCGATGCGACCGGCAATCGGCGCCAACACATTGGCATTTTCAAGATCCAGCCTGGCGCGGGCCAGCGCCGCTTCGGTCTGCTTGAGTTTGGCCTGCGCCTGGTCGAACTCCTGCTGGCTGACGGCCTTGCCTTCGAGCAAGGGCTGGTAACGATCGACAGTCAGTTTCGCCAAAGCCACATCGCTCTCTGCCGACGCCGCGCTGGCCTGGTAGGTACGCGGGTCGATCAGGAACAGGCTCTTGCCGGCGGCAACATCGCTGCCTTCCTCGTAGAGCCGTTTTTCGACGACACCCTCGACGCGGGCGCGCACCTGGGCGGTACGGATCGCCTGTAATCGGCCCGGTAGTTCCTGCGTCAGCGTCGCATTGCCGGGGGCCACCGTGACTACATCGACTTCGGCGGGCGGCATACCGCCACCGGGACCACCCGGGGGCTGCGCCTGGCCGGGCTTGTCGGCGCCGCAGCCGGCGAGACCGACCAGCAGAAACAGCAGAAGGGGTGCGGCGACATTGTGCTTCATGGAGTTGCTCCGGCGATCATGGTCTCAGGTCTTCTGTGGCGGGAATCAGAGTGCGGCAGTTGCGCGCAGCATCGTCAACCCGGCTGCGCCACAACGGAAACTTTCCGCTGCCGCAGTCAGCCGCGTATTCGGCGGACCGGGCATTTTACAGGCAGAAAAATATCAGGGTTTCCGTAGCACCTGCGCTCGAGCGGCCGAAGCTCAACGAACCATGACCATGCAATACCGTTTCTTCATGGCAAAGCGCGAATTCGCGCTCGCTGTCGATGGTAACGAAAGTTCCGTTACTGCTATGGTCGATCAAAATGAGCCGGCCGCCGCGCCGTTCGATCGTGCAGTGATGACGGGAAGCCAAGGGTTCCTTGAGGCGCACGTTGGAGCTCGCATCACGACCCAGGGAAATGCGAATTGCATCCTCGGGGAAAGCCACGCTGTCATTGTTAAGATAAAGGCGGAAAGCGCCGGAAGTCGGCGTTGCAGTCACCGAGCGAATATCGCCAATGGCAGTGAGGTCACCACGCGCGTCGCAGAGCAGGCGTACCACGTCGACCGGCTTGCCAATGCCCTTGAGCGTGATCGGCGGACCGGGCCGCAGCAAATAGCGCCAACTGTTATCAAGCCTGAGCGCAGTCTCCTGCGTCATCAGGGCGATGCCCGGACTGCCGACTTCGCAGAGGCGCGCCGCCAGATTGACCGTATCGCCAAACAGATCGTCCTCGCTTTCGACCACCGGCCCGAAGCAAAAGACAATATGGGCCGCGACACGCGTCGCGGACGGCCCGGATAGCGCCAACAATGCCTGGTGGATGGCGAGGGCCGTGGTCGCCGCCGCATCGGCATCGCCAAGGGCCGCCATGACACCGTCGCCGGTATTCTTGATCAGCCTGCCAGCCGACTCTTTCACCGCCTGCGCCATGGACTCCAGGCTTTGTTTTACCAGGGCGAATGCCTCTTCTCTGCCTAACTGATCATAAAGCGCCGTGCTGTCGGTCAGATCGGCGAAAAGGATGGCGCACTCCGGAGTGGCGGGCAACGGCAGCTGCATAGGACTATCGGTTGACACCGTGTGGCATGGCAAGCCGCGATTGTAGCAAAAGCCGGCAGGCGCCTAGTCTGACAGACCATCGATTATGCCAAAGGAACAATTGAACAATTGTTCAATTGGCTCTGCCGTGAAGGGTCTTGCTGTCGCCGTCAGGAGCAGGCGCGTCGACTGCGCTCGGCGCGAACGGTGCTGCGCCCCGCTTGCGCAAGTGCGCTGCGGCAGTGCGCGTCAGTCGGAAAAAATCATTCGAATTTGGACGATTGGCTTAAAATCCGGAATTTTTGGGTCATCCGCTGCCTATCCGCCGAGTTCAACCAACCGATCAACCAGCATCCAGGCAATCGTTCGCGGTCGGCGCCAGTCGGGCTCTGCCGACTGCCAAGCGATTGGCAAGGTTTCGCGGTAGCCGAGGCGGCTACAATCTGCCAACTCTGGGCAAGATTCTCTGCTTCGGTGCATGTCCCCGGGCAGAGCGGCACGACGCAATTGGGGCACAAATCTTCCCCTGCCTCGCTACGTATTCCGCAGCGAGACTTCAGCATGATTGAAGATTGCATATCACCGATCGAGAACAGCAGGGTAGGACCACGAGAGAACGAGAAGTGACGACGAGTACGCGCGACGGGCAGAGGATCGACGGTGGTTGGCGACCGACGGGGCGGCAAGACCGCTCCAAGATATTGAACGTAATGGAGGTGGCCGATCGGCGCGCCAACAAGCGATTCGCCTACGCGTTGTCATTCTCGCTGCTGGTCCACGCGCTCATTTTGATTATCGAATTCGCCGAGCCCGGGCTGGGTTTGCCGGGGATGCGCTTGCCGTGGCAGGAACACCGCGCCGAAGCGCCAGTGCTCAATATCACGCTGGTTCAGCCTCAGGGTGGACTGGTGGGGGCCTCTGGAACGCCCCTTCCTTCTCCGGCTGCTCCGGCCGCACCGGCGAGGCCTGTTCCAGCAAGCACGTCGCAAACAGCACCGCCCGTCCATTCGACGCCACCGTCTTCTGTCCCGCCTTCGCCTGCAACCCCTGCCCGTCCTCCGACAACAGTGGCTTTGGCGCCTGCGCCCCCGCAGCCCAAACCCGCGCCGCAACCAGCGCCAAAAAAGCCGCCACGTCCAGCGCTGGCGCGGCGCGCTCCCAAGACCATTCCACGTGAGAAAGTGGCCAAGGCCAAGCCGCAGCCGAAACTTCTCACCCAGGAAGAACCGTTAGTCGAGACTTTCTCGGTTCCCTTGCCTTCCCTCGATCAAACGCCGGGTAGTTCAGACAAGGACGCGCCGAACGCAGAGGAAGTCGAACGCCTTGCAGAAGCGGAGAAGATTCGCGAAGCCGAAGCACGCAAGATGGAAATGGAGGCTGAGCAGCGGGTTCGTGAACTGGAGGCACAGCGACTGGCCCAGGAGACCGCAGCGCGCAATGAGGCACGCAAGCAAGCGCAGGAACAGGAAGAGCGCAAGCAGACCGAGGCAGCCGAAGCGAGAACGAAGGCGTTGGAGGCGGAAGCTCGCCAGGCGGCTGAAGACGCCCAGCGTCAAGCCCAGGAAGCCGAAACGCGCCGGCAAACCGAAGAGACTGTGCGGCAGCAGGCAGCCAATCTCGAGTTGCAGCGACAGGCTGAACTGATTGCTGCGGAACGACAGGCACAAATACAGGCTGAACGGCAACAAGCTGAACAACAGGCTGCGCAACGCGCGGCTCAGCAGGCGGCTCAAGCCGCCGCCCAACAAGCAGCAGAGCAAGCCGCTCAAGCGGCAGTTCAGGCGGCGGCTCAAGCTGCGGCTCAGTCGGCTGCTCAGGCAGCGGCTCAGGCGGCTGCTCAGGCGACAGCCCAAGCGGCGGCCCAGGCGACAGCCCAAGCTGCAAGTCAGGCAGCGGCGCAGGCGGCAGCGCTGGCAGCCGCCCAGCAGGCCGGGGAACTCGCAGGCCGGCAGGCAGCTGCCGCGGCGGCAGGTCGGCAGGGTGCGGAGCGTGCAGCTTCGGGAGGCGGCACGGCAGATACGGCGCACGGTCAAGCCGGTGGCCAGAAGCAAGCGGGCACTTCGGCGAGCGGTGGCAGCCAGGGCGACACGGGTGCCAAGGCAATCGCCTCCGCCGGATCGCTGCCCAGGGTCGATGCACGCCCGCCAATTCGTCCGACCGTCCAGGCGCCGCTGCCAGTGCCAGTACCGCCGCCGCAGGACAACTTGCGTCGGCGAACGGTGTTCGGTCGATTCGAGCGCGAGATGGGTCCGGTGCTTTTCGCCGAAGGCTGGCGTCAGGTGGTCGAGTTGAATGCACCGTTCGAGCTGCTTGAAAATGCAAAAAAGGGCAACTACGAAAACCCGCTGGTCACGGTCGCCTTGCGCGCCGATGGCAGCGTTGAAAAAGTGATTTTCAATCGCTCCAGCGGGCAGCCGGACATCGACAATGCGGTGCGCCGCATCATCCAGATGCTCGCCCCCTACCCGCCCTTTCCCGCCGAGTTGGAGGCGGAATACGACATCATCGAAATTCCCCGCATCTGGAGCTTCGACAAGGCGCTACGCCTGATCTGGGAAGGGCGTTGAACCTCGGGTTTCTCGCTCACCCTCGCTCCGATATCCTTACTTGGGGCTGGGTTTGGTTGACCATAGGCTCTCGCCTATCATGACTATGGAATCTCGCCTATCCGGCTGCACTCTTGTCGTCAGGCTTGACCCGGCCATCTGCTGTCATTCAGGATAATCGATAGCCGAGGCTCGCCGCGATCACGAATAGATCCGAAGCTGCCTTTGAAAAGCCAAGCAGCCCATCACGATTGCGCCGGTGCAGCTAAACAAAATCGCACGCCTACTTCAGCAGCGGATGATCCTTGGGTAATTGCTTCGCATACCAGAGCGACAGCTTGTGCCGGAGGGATTTTTCGGCGACTTGATCCTCGGGAAGCGGCATGATGACTTTGTCGTGCACGAGCAGTCGGTAGATATAGAGCAGTTTCTCGCTCGCCGAATCAGTCGGTTCGAATTCGACGACACCACGCCCTTCGGCGTACTTGACGCCGGCCAGCAACGCGCCCTTGAACAACTCTGCCTCGTTCTTCAGCTTTTTCACTTCGGCCTCCCATGGTCGGCAATGGCAACAGCGTAACAAGAAATGGCGCTTGTTTGCACAGGCGTTCGATTTTCTTCGGTGCCTTCCCATTACGTGCTGCCGAACAGTATCGGGAAAAGGACCTGTTGTGCTCGCAGTTGCCGCTAACCCGTATAATTTACTTGGTCGCCCGTGCTGCGCGCGGCGTGGAGCGCCGACGACCAACCCCATTCATCGCAACTTATCTGCATAGGTATTCGGCGTCATGCGTATTTTGCTGAGCAACGACGACGGCTACTTTGCCCCCGGCCTGGAATCGCTTGCCAACGCCCTGGCCTCGCTTGCCGCCATTACGGTGGTCGCGCCGGAGCGCGATCGCAGCGGCGCCAGCAATTCGCTGACCCTGGATCGCCCCCTGACCCTGCGTCGCGCCGGGAATGGCTTCTACTTTGTCAATGGCACGCCGACCGATTGCGTCCATCTCGCCGTGACCGGCATGCTCGACGAGCAGCCCGACATGGTGGTTTCCGGCATCAACCTGGGGGCCAACATGGGTGACGACACCATCTACTCGGGCACTGTGGCGGCCGCGACCGAGGGCTACCTGCTGGGCGTGCCGGCCATCGCCGTTTCCCTAGCCGGCAAGACCGGAAAAAATTTCGCCACCGCTGCTAGCGTCGCTGTAAAACTGGTGCAGCGTTTCGCCCGGGGTGACATCGGCGAGCCGGTGTTGCTCAACGTCAACGTTCCGGATATTCCAGAAAATGAAGTCAAGGGCATTCGCGTGACGCGGCTGGGCCGCCGCCATAAGGCCGAGCCGGTGGTCAAGAGCAAGACGCCACGCGACGAAGTTGTCTATTGGGTTGGCGCCGCTGGCGAGGCCGCCGATGCTGGCGAAGGCACCGATTTTCACGCCGTCGCCGAAGGCTATGTGTCGGTGACGCCGCTGCAAATTGACCTCACGCACCTGGCGCAGATGCGCACTGTCGAGGCGTGGCTGAAGCAATGATCATGACATGAATACGTCGCTGCGCGGCATCGGCATGACCTCGGAGCGGACCCGGGCACGGATGATCGAACGCCTACGCGAGCAGGGCATCGGCGATGCCCGGGTGCTCGCTGCCATGGCGGCGATACCCCGGCATATTTTCGTCGAAGAGGCGGTCGCCCATCTGGCTTACGACGACATGCCCTTGCCATTGATGTTCGGCCAGACCATTTCGCAGCCATTCGTTGTCGCGCGCATGATAGAACTGCTGATCGCCGGCCGCGAACTCGGCAAGACTCTGGAAATCGGCGCTGGTTGCGGCTATCAAACCGCGGTACTGGCGATGCTGACCAAGGAGGTGTTTGGTGTCGAGCGCATCGCCCCGCTGCTCGACCGGGCGCGCGGCCATCTGCGCCAGTTACGCCTGCAACGGGTTCGCCTCAAGCATGCCGATGGCAATCAGGGGCTGCCGGAAGCGGCGCTGTTTGATACCATCATCGTCGCGGCGGCTTCGGCGCACGTGCCGCAGCCGCTGCTCGACCAGTTGGCCATTGGCGGGCGCCTGATCCTGCCGCTGGGCAGTAGCAGCCAGGTGCTGTGCATGGTCGAACGTGGTGCCGAGGGTTTGCTCGAGAAGCGGTACGATGCCGTGCGTTTCGTGCCCATGTTGCCGGGGGTTGAATGATCCGTCGCCTGTCGCTCAATTTGTTGTTGTCGCTGTGCGTGTTCGGGCTGGTTGCCTGTGCCAGCAACGCGCCCGCCCCCGTCGTCGATTTGGCGCCGCCTGCCGCTGCCGCCAAGGCAAGCGCTGTGCCGGCCGCCGCCGCATCAGGCGCCGCACCGGGTACCGAACTGAAACCCGGTTTCTATGTGGTCAAGAAGGGCGACACGCTTTACAGCATTGCCCTCGACCACGGTCAGAGTTATCGCGATGTGGCGGCGTGGAATTCTCTCGAGGATGCAAATCGCATTCAGATTGGTCAGCAATTGCGCGTGACGCCGCCGGATGCGGCGGGCGCGGCGCCGGTGGCGGTGACGCGTCCGGTGACTTCCGCCGGCAACGTCGAGGCGCGGCCGCTCGGCGCCGCAGCCGGTACTGCAGCCGGCGCTGCTGCGGTCGTTGCGCAAAATACCGATACCCTCAAGCGCGAACCGAAGGGAGGCAAGCTAGCCTATTCGGAGCAGGCGCTGGCGCAGTTGCAGAAGGCCGACGCTGCCACCCCGGCCGCCACTCCGGTGCCGACCCCGGCTGCCACTCCGGCAACCGCGGCGAAGCCGGCGGACACCCGCCCGGCGGATAAACCTGCTGCCTCACCAATCGGCGCCGAGGACCGCCTCGACTGGATCTGGCCGAACCCTGGCAAGGTCACCGCCGGTTTTGTCGAGGGCGGCAACAAGGGCGTCGACATTGCGGCCAGATCCGGCGAGCCGGTGCTCGCCGTCAGCGATGGCAAGGTTGCCTATGTCGGTACCGGCATGCGCGGCTACGGGAAGATGGTCATCGTCAAGCACAACGCCGCCTTCCTCTCGGTCTATGCGCACAACAGCCTGATCGTGGTGAAGGAAGGTCAGACAGTCGCCAAGGGGCAAAAAATCGCCGAGGTTGGCAGTACCGACACGGATCAACCCAATCTGCATTTTGAGATTCGCCGCCAGGGCAAACCGGTCGATCCGCTCAGATATCTGCCGGCCCGCTGACTGCTTCCCGCTGACCATTAACCTACCCTGACTCATGGCCGACGAGCGCATAGCGGAGGAAGACGGCGAGCCTTCCATTCAGGCGCTGCCCAGCGCAGCCGACACCGGTGAAATTGCCCAGACCATGGAAACTCCGGAATCGGAGTTTCTCAACGATGTCACCCAGCTTTATCTGAACGAGATTGGCGCCACGGCGCTGCTCACCCAGGAACAGGAACTGACGCTGTCGCGACGCGCCCGGCAGGGCGACTTCGCCGCTCGGCAGAAGATGATCGAGGCTAACCTGCGCCTCGTCGTCAGTGTCGCCAAGCACTACATGAATCGCGGCATTGCCCTTGACGACCTCATCGAAGAAGGCAACCTCGGGCTCATTCACGCCCTCGAAAAGTTCGACCCGGAGCGCGGTTTCCGCTTTTCCACTTATGCGACGTGGTGGATACGGCAGAACGTCGAAAGGGCGATCATGAACCAGTCGCGGACCATTCGCCTGCCGGTCCATGTGGTCAAGGAACTCAACATCGTTCTGCGTACCCTGCGCCATCTGGAGATTTCCAATCAGGGCCAGCGGCGTGGCAATATCGACGAGGTGGCGCGGGTGCTGGCGCGACCGGTCAAGGATATCCGCCGCATGCTGGCGTTATCCGAACGAACCGCTTCGCTCGATACGCCGCTCGATATCGATCCCGATCTGACCATCGCCGATTCGATCGCCGACGAGCCGGATGACACGCCGGACATGCAATTGGAGCACCACGAGACCGAGCGCCTCGTCGCCGAATGGGTGGCGCAGTTATCGGAAAAACAGCGCGCCGTGATCGAACGGCGTTACGGGCTGAACGGGCGGGAAAGCGGCACCCTTGAGGAGTTGGCCAACGAACTCGGTCTGACCCGTGAGCGGGTCCGCCAGATTCAGCTCGAGGCGCTCTCCAAGCTGCGCAAGAAGCTCTATCGCGACGGTCTCGATCGCGACGCCTTGCTGTGAACGCGCGCGGCAGCCGGGGGCGGTGACCGGCTTGCGGTAACCAGCGCCTCGGCCAGGTCGTTGACCGCCATGGCGTAGAAGCTGCTGCGGTTGTAACGCGTCAGCACGTAAAAATTGCGGTAGCCAACCCGGTATTGACTCGGCTCGCCGGGCGTCACCAGTTCGATCAAAGCGGCTGGAAGATCCGGTATGGCGGCGGTGTGCAGTGAACTCTGCAGCAGACATTCCGTCATCTCGCTTGGCTTCAATTGCGGCTCGAGGCCGGAAGCCGTGAGCACCGCACAACGCTCGCCATCCGCCTGTACCGGCGCAACGATGGGTTGCCCGGTTTCCCAGCCATGCTGCTGCAAAAAGTTGGCCACACTGCCAATGGCATCGGCCGGGCTGCTGCTCAAGTCGATTCTGCCATTGCCGTCGAAATCGACGGCGTAGCGGCGCACGCTGCTCGGCAGGAACTGCGGCAGTCCGATGGCGCCGGCATAGGAGCTGCGATAGTCGAGCGGATTGCGTCCCTGCTCGCGGGCGAGCAGCAGCAGTTGTTCGAGTTCGCCGCGGAACAGTTCGGCGCGCGGCGGATAATCGAATGCCAGCGTGGCCAACGCCGAGAAGGTTTCGAAGCGGCCGATGTGGCGGCCATAAATGGTCTCGACGCCGATGATGGCGACAATGATTTCCTCGGGCACCCCGTAACGTGTGCTGGCTGCGGAAATGTCCTCGCCATGTAACTGCCAGAAGTTGATGCCGGCATTGATTCGCTTGGTTTCGACAAAGCGGCTGCGATAGGTTTGCCAGGAGCGCACAGCGGGATCGGCCGGCGGCAGGATCGCCTTGATGACGGCAGGCAAACTACTGGCCTGGTTGAAGAGTCCGGTCAATTCGCCGCTGTCGAACCCATGTCGTTCGACCATGTCGGCAATGAAGTCGCGCACCTCGGCGCGCTCGGCGTAATGGGCGTCAGCGCTGCCGGGGTTTGAAAAAATGAAGGGTAGCAGGAGCAGCAGGGAACGAATTGTTTTCATGAAATTCAAAGCGAAAAAGCGGTGATTCGGTGGTGAAGCTCCTTCGTGGTGACGCCTGTTTGCCCCGCTCCGTAACGCAGCGATGCATAGATTGCACCAATCATCTGCGCTTCATCGCGACGCTCCGGCCAGGCCATAGCAATGCGTTCGGCATAGTCATGCGGACCCTCCCAGGGCTGCCGCTGCAAACCATGCCGCTGCAGCTTGCGACTGAAACGCGCCCATTCCCGCTGCACCGGGTCGGACGGCCCCCGCTGCAGCATCGCCCACGCTGTCAATCCCAGCATCAGCAGCCCGCACAGCGTCGCCAGGAGCCCCGTCATGCGCTGCCAGTCGGGCATTTTCATGCCCAGATTACTGAGCAGATCCCGCTGGCGCTGCGGATTGTAGCCGAGGACCCACTGGTTCCAGCCATTGGTGATTGCCTCCAGCCGATAGCGCAGATCGCGCAATCCGGGAAATTCACCGCCGAGCAGGAACGGCAGGGGATCGCCGGCGGGAACCGCTGCGGCAAGATTGGTCTCGATGCGCGAAGGCGCCGCTGCCGCCGTCGGGTCGACGCGCCGCCAGCCTTGACCGGCCAGCCACACTTCGGCCCAGGCATGGGCATCGGACTGGCGCACCACCAGATAGCCATCGACCGGATTGATCTCGCCGCCCTGATAACCTGTGACGACGCGCGCCGGGATCCCGGCGGCGCGCATGACAAACACGAAGCTGGCGGCAAAGTGTTCGCAGAAGCCGCGCCGCGTATCGAACAGGAATTCGTCAATGTCATGCTCGCCGAGTCGCGGTGGCTGCAGGGTGTAGATAAACGCGTTGCGCCGGTAATGGCGGAGCATGGCGCCGACCAGGGCGGCATCGCTGTCCGCCTCGCTGCCAGCCTCGCGGCGCAATTGTCCGGCCAGTTCGCGGCTGCGCGGATTGAGCCGGGGCGGCAATTGCAGCGCCTCGCGCAGGCGGAGCGGAGACTCGTCGGCACCAGCCGCCAGATCGATGCGCGAACGCATTTCGTAGCGTTGCCGATTGCGCACCGGCGCCGCGGCGAATAGCTGGTAGTCAGCGCTTATTGTCGAATCTGGCGGCAGCACGGTGGGCAATTCGAGGGCGAACAGCCAGGTTTTGTTGTGCGGTTCCAGTGTTACCGCATAGGCGATCTCGGGCGTGCGCTTGTCATTGTTGGCGCCAGTCGGATAGGGCATTCGCGAAGAGCGGAGCGTGGCGCCGCCGCGCTCTTTATCGGATTGCGCGCCACGCCAGACGCGTCCGTCGAAACTGGCGAGCACCGGACCGCGCCAATAGAGCGATGTCTGGGGCGGCGGCGACTGCACAAACTTGGCGCGGAAAGCAATGGCATCGGACAAGGTCAGTTGGCTGATGGCGCCGGGCGCCATCGTGTCGGAAAGTCCGGAGGTGGCGCCATAGGCATCCGCCGGCAAACCCCATAACGGTCCTGAAACGCGTGGAAACAGGACGAACAACAGCAGCATGAAGGGTATTGCCTGAAGCAGCAGCAACCACGCCAGCCGCACGGTCGCCAGCGCTGGGCGCCGCTCGTGGCTGAGGTTGGTCAAGGCGGTGGTGATCAACAGCACGTTGCCGGCCATGATCAAGGCGGCGAGCATGCCTTGTGAGTAGAAGAACTGACCAAGAACAAGAAAATACGCGAGCAACAGCACGACAAGGG
>CAISUK010000091.1 GCA_903888645.1 uncultured Pseudomonadota bacterium
GTCCGGTGCAGCTTGCGCTGGACAAATTGTCCTTGGCACTGCCCGCGGGCAAAGCACTGCGCGGCGAAGCGCGCGGCACCTTGCTAACCAACACCTTCAGCATGTCGCTGAGCGGCGCCACCCTGACCGACCTCATGCAGGAAGCCAACGCGCCTATCGATTTCAACGTGCAGGCAGGCAGCGCCAGCGCGCAGGTGCATGCCCTGTTGCAGCCGCCCGCGGAAAATTCCGGCGCGGCAATCAGCTTCAGGCTGGATGCGCCGCATGCCAGCGAAGTCTCCAGTTGGCTGGGCCTCAGGCCCGGCGCGGATGTGCCGGCCAGCGTGAAGGGCGATTTCCACCTGCGCAAAAACGGCTGGCAACTTTCCGGCTTTGCCTTGCAGTTGGGGCACAGCAACTTGTCCGCCGATGTGCAGCAAACCCGCGAGCAGAACAAACCGCTGGTCAAGCTGCAATTGAACAGCGAACTCATCGATGCGGATGAACTGCAAGCGCTGCTGCCGGAGAAGAAGACTGCAGCTCCCATGCAGGTTGCGCCCGCCGCCAGTTCCATGATCAACATTCCCATCCTGCCGCACGGCATCAACCTCACGGATGCCGACATCAAGGTACGTATCGCGCAAGTCAAAACAAGCTCGCCGTTTGTGGTGCACGATCTGAGCTTCGATGGACGCATCCGCGACGGCATGATGAATGCCTCGCCATTTGCGGCACGGGTGGCCTCCACCGATTTCCATGGTTCGATACTGCTCGACCTGCGCTCGCAGCAGCCGCGCGCCGACCTGCAACTGAGCGCCGATGGGCTTGACCTCGGCACGATACTGCAACGGCTGGACATCGCACACAACATCGATGCGCACATCGACCACCTGCAACTGCACCTCGACTTGCATTCGAGCCAACTCGGGCAACTGCTGGCGCAATCGGAACTGTCGGTCAATTTCAGCGGCGGCGCGCTTGACCTGCACGATGCCAACACAAAGGGAACGATGCATATTGCGCTCGACAAGGGCGAACTCAAATCCGCTCCCGGTGCGCCAGTGCACCTGAACCTGAACGGCGCATTGGACAAGGCTCCGCTCAGCATAGCCATCCAAACCGCGACAGCCGCCGACCTGCTCAACCCGAAACTGTCGATTCCTTTCCGGCTGGATGCGGCCACTTCCGGCGCCACCATCCGTTTGTCCGGCGATGTTGACCGGCCTTTCTCGCAACAGGATGTGGAACTCGCGCTCGACATGAAGGGCAGCCGTTTCGACAACCTCAATGCGCTGGTGCATACCTCACTGCCGCCGTGGGGCCCTTGGTCTGCCTCGGGCAAGTTCCACATGACGGCCCGCGGCTACGAGGTTTCCTCGTTGCTGTTGCAAGTCGGCAGCAGCCGGCTCAATGGTCACGGCAAACTCGATACCCGGACAGTACCGCCGCGCCTGGATATCGAGCTCGAGGCACCCACCATACAAATAGATGATTTCCGCTTTGGCGCATGGTCGCCGGAAAAATCACCGCCTGCCGCAACGCAAAATGCACAGAGCAACAAGGGCACGGCACAAGCGCAGCAACTCCTGAGCCACAGCGTATTGCAGCGGCAGAATGCCTATCTGACGGTGCGGGTGGAGGAGGTGCTATCCGGCAAGGATGCGCTGGGCAACGGCAAGCTGGATGCCAAACTTGAAAACGGCCACGCCGAGATCGGCCCGGTGGTGGTCAACACGCCCGGTGGCTCGGCCATGTTCCGTTTGATCTACGAGCCCAACGATACCGATGTGTCCTTCAACCTGCATGCCGAAGCCAAACACTTTGATTACGGCATCCTGGCGCGCCGCATCGACAAGCAAAGCGAGATGCGCGGCATCTTCGACATGGATATCGAAGTCACCGCCCGCGCCAAACAGCTTTCCGAACTCATGCGCTACGGCAATGGCCACATCGATTTTGCCGTGTGGCCCGAGAACATGAAATCGGGCCTGCTCGATATATGGGCGGTAAATGTGCTGATGGCGCTGTTGCCCGCCGTGGATTCCACGCATGAGTCCAAAGTGAACTGCGCCATCGGGCAATTCACCCTGCAAAACGGAAAACTGTCGCACAAGCGCATCCTCGTCGACACCACCCGCATGCGGGCTTTCGGCAAGGGGAATGCCGACTTCACCACAGAGCAGTTGCAGTTCCGCATCAAGCCCCGCTCCAAGACGCCGCAGTTCCTGAGCTTCGCCATCCCCGTCGAGGTGAGCGGCAGCTTTGATGATTTCAGCGTCGGCGTGCGGGCAGGTGATGTGCTGGAAGTGGTCGGCGACATGCTCACCTCCGTCATCTGGGTGCCGCTGCAATCGCTGTTCGGTAAGACCCGACCCGAAGACGGCAGCGATGTGTGCAAGTTCAAGCAGTGAGCTGCAGGCTTCATTGTAGGTTGAGCGAAGTCGAAGGGTTTAACCCATCCCGCGCTTGCTGAGCCGCACCGTTTGCTTA
>CAISUK010000092.1 GCA_903888645.1 uncultured Pseudomonadota bacterium
GCAAGACTGCCAGAATGGCCAATCGCCATTCAAATCGACACCACACCTCATCGCTCGGAATCCCGCTTCAATCATGGCTTTCAGCGACTCAACCTCTCATTTAACCGGACAGTAGTGATCTTTCATGAGTCAACAGCCGAGTACAGATCAGCCAAAGAAGGTTCAATCCTACTTTGTTACGGGTACCGGACGGTGTGGGACAATGCTGCTCGCCAAACTATTCTCATTAAGCCAGCAGACCGAGTGCGTTCACGAGCAATACTTCCGTCACCAGAGCATGATTAGCTTCTATCGTGATGACGACTTTTCATCTTATAGGACCGATATTGAAAGCGCTTTGTGGCCGGCAATTGCAGAACAGGTTAGTAGAGGAAAAAGCCTCGGTGTCTCTTCTGGTCATATGTATTTCTCGGTTTCGTACCTTCACAAACTTCTAGGCGCATCAACGCGCTTCATCCTCTTGGTTCGGCGTCCCGAGAATTTCGTCAGGAGCGCTTTGGCACGTGGTTTTTTTGACGAGAGCCATCCTAGATACTGCGCCATCATCGAACCTCATCCTAGCTCTTCGATTTTTACTCGATGGAACGGTGCGACGCCGTTTGAAAAATGTTTATGGTATTGGAATATGGTAAATCGTCGCACCATGGAGGCGTTTTCGCAAATGCCTACAACCATGTATCGCATTGTTCGTATCGAAGATTTATCTCTCAATATTTGTCGGGGGCTCTGCGACTTTCTGCAACTCTACGACATCGGTGACGACGATATTCGTACCATCTTGTCCCGCCGAATAAATGTGACGCCCAGTCTAGAGTTTGAGGATGCTGAGGTGAACACCAACTCGGTGCCAATGACCACAAAACCCTATGAAGAATGGACCTACAAGCAAAAAGCTACCTTGGAAACATATGCGGGCGAGTTGCGCTCAGAACTTTATCCCTGAAATTGACCCACTTTTCTTCTATTTATCTTTTTGACCTTCATTCCTGCAATCTCTTTCGCCACACGCTTGGCTTGACCACTTAACTTTGCCTTTGAACCATGCCACGACCGATAACTCACCTCGCCTTTAGCAACATCGTCGACTGCGAGAATTTCCCTATACGGCATAGTCACTTGACTCCCCAAGATTGGGCGGTCCATTGGCTTACCAGAATGACGGATTCGAATGTTGAGAGGCTAATTCTCTACCATGGCATTCGAGAAAACACAGTTTTGGTAAATAATTTCCTCAAGCAGCGTTGGCGAGTACCGTTGACAATGGCTGTTTCCAACCAAGCTGATTTGGATAGCTTGCGCTGTCCAAACACAATCCATGACTTGGTTCCGGTTGATGCCCCGCTTCCCTATGCCGACAGCACGTTCGATATTGTCGGTTGCGATACCCTATTGGCGTTTCTGCCTCAAGTCTCGCGAATACGTAAATTGAACGAACTAACCCGAGTGCTCAGGCCTGAAGGTCGCTTAATACTAACGATTCCGTATCCCCTAGGAATCAGTGGAATCGGCATCACCAATTTGCTCACTACTCATCGATATTTTACGGACAAGGGCACACCCTTCTATTGCGTCAACATCAGTGAAACTCTTGCTACGCTCAATGCGAACCTCCCTTACAACTGCCAACTGTTTCCCGGATTTTCTGGCTTCGACGAGAATTCTATCGAATCGGATCGAAGCATACTAACGAACAAATGGCTTGATCACCCCAATTTGCCTGACATCCCAACCCTAAGGAGAATTTCTGTTATTTACATCGGAATAGCCCTGTTCGCTACCCCATAAGGATCCAATATATCGGAGTGGCGGAATATCCATGGAAGACGTAAGCGCCGGAAAGTCAGAAAATCCTGGCACGCGATTTCTATTCCAGGTTTACTCTCGGATACGCACAAGGGCAGACGTTGTATTTGTCGACGATGGCGATGGTATCGAAATTGCCGCAGGAATGCATCAGCATTCCCAAGTCGCCGTTATCACAATCAATTCGCCTGCTGAAATACGCAAGTCAAGCGTTGCGGTAACGTATCGCGTCGACCAACAAACGCGGCAGCGTACAATTTATTCGTCACAGACAAGGCGATATGCACTAGGTATTTTCTCGAGTCTACGAAGCGATCACTGGCGAACCTCCGACCGAAGAGGAACTAGGGAAGAGCATTAGTTCTGATGCGCTGATCGCTGCGCTTTGTCGTGGACTCATTTCTAGACTTCGATACTTGCGCTCGATCAAAGAACAACTTGAAAAGATCGATTGATTTTAGGTGTTCTATTTAGAGAATAATCGCCACATACTTCGCGGACAATGAGAAATGAATGAGAAATTGTCGATCTGCGCGGTATTCAAGCAGCGATACTCTTGCCTTTTTCTTATCACAATGGCATTGCTGTTTTTCACTACGAAGGAGACGGCGTGTTCAGCTTTGTAAGAATTGCTTGTTGCGCACCTGAACTCCGAGTCGCAGAAATTTCTTTCAATCATTCCAGGATTGAAGATGCGATTCATGATGCCAGTGGGTGTGGCGCCTCTATTATTTTATTTCCCGAACTCAGCCTCACCGCTTACACCTGCGGTGATTTATTCCATCAGGACGCCTTACTTGACCAAGCAAGGTGTTCAATTGTGGCCCTGGCATCCTCCAGTATCCGCCATTCCGCCATCGTGGTATTTGGCGCTCCGCTACTCATTGACTCTCGATTATTTAACTGTGCAATCGTTATAGGCGCTGGGCAGATTCTCGGCATAGTCCCCAAGCTCCATCTACCCAACTCGCAGGAATTCTATGAAGCACGATGGTTTTGTGCTGGCAGCCATTTACCCGAGGGTTTTGTGGTAGAGCTCGGCGGAAGGGAGGTACCCGTAGGTAACGATTTGTTATTTTATACAAGTGAGTTCTGCTTCGCCATTGAGCTCTGCGAAGACCTGTGGAGCGTCGAACCACCAAGTGGGCAGCAAGCCCTTGCAGGCGCTGAAATCCTGCTTAATTTGTCGGCAAGTAATGAGGTCTTGGGTAAGGCTGGTTATCGACGCAGCCTGGTGACTCAGCAATCGGCACGCTGTCTGGCGGCTTATGCCTATGCATCTGCAGGCCCCGGAGAATCGACTACCGACCTTGTCTTTTCGGGTCATTGCATGATCGCGGAGAATGGTCAATTGCTTGTCGAATCGGACCGGTTTAGCTTTGCCTCAAAGTCGGTGACTGCCGATGTTGATGTGGGGCGATTACGCCATGAGCGCCAGCGGAACAGTTCCTTTTCGAGCGGCAATCGCCGAGGACAGTTCCGGCGGATATCTTGCCCGTCCGCGGGCGTAGCCATTCCAGTGCTCGGCTCATTGCGCCCGAATTCGCGCACACCGTTCGTTCCAACCGACGCAAGCGATCGGAGCGCGACCTGTCGTGAAGTGATCTCAATTCAGGCAACGGGTTTAATGAAGCGCATTCGCCACACTAATGCTCGGCGGCTTGTCTTGGGTCTATCTGGCGGTCTTGACTCGACTTTGGCATTGCTAGTGTGTATCCATGCGCTTGACCTCTTGCGACGCCAGCGGAGCGACATCCTTGCCGCGACACTTCCAGGGCCCGGAAGCACATTGAGGACCCAAAACAATGCCGAAAGACTCGCGACTCTCCTTGGAACTGATTCCGTTACGATTCCGGTATCCGACGCTGTCGATCAACATCTGCGGATCGTCGGCCACAGTCCGGAGACTCGCGATACTGTTTATGAGAATGTCCAGGCTCGGGAGCGCACGCAGATCTTGATGACGCTGGCGAATCGCCACGATGGCCTTGTGGTTGGTACCGGCGACCTGTCGGAGTCTGCGCTAGGTTGGTGCACCTACAATGGCGATCACATGTCCATGTACCACGTAAACTGCAGCATCCCGAAAACCCTGGTGCGCTATTTGATCGAATGGGCTGCCGAGAGCCTGTTTGAGGGTTCCGTAGCGGTAGTGCTACGCGACATTTGCGCCACCCCGATTTCTCCGGAACTCCTGCCGCCAACTTTCGCGGGTGATATTGCCCAGATGACGGAAGACATTGTCGGCCCCTATGAACTGCATGACTATTTTCTGTATCACATGGTTCGTTTGGGTAGCCCTCCAGAAAAAATTCTTTATCTCGCTGAAATTGCTTTCGCCGAAGCCTACGACCTGGCGACGATCAAAAAGTGGCTTGAACTGTTTATCAGACGCTTTTTTTCTCAGCAATTCAAGCGTTCGGCCGTCCCAGACGGCCCTAAAGTAGGTTCTGTCGCGCTGTCCCCGCGGGGCGACTGGCGAATGCCCAGTGATGCATGCGCAGACTCATGGTTGGCGTGGTGCTCAAAGTGAATTCAAGAATTTGACAGAACTGCCGTACAAGCTGGTTCGAGCCTTCGTATGCTGAACCAGCTTGTTGTGTGAGGACTTTAGCGAGCGAGCCGTTTCTTGTCTCGATCAAATTGCCAAACGACGAATTGAATTGCCTTAGAATATCAGCTAGATAAGCTTTGGGGACAGGATAAATGACAGATAATTTGATTGTGGTTTGTGGTGGCGGTGGATTTATCGGTGGACACCTCATAGCAGACTTGAGAAGACAAGGATATACCCGCCTTCGATCAGTCGACATCAAACCTTTGGATCGCTGGTATCAGCGGTTTGATGATGTTGAAAATCTGGTTCTAGACCTCAAGGGGCTAGCGGCCTGCCGACAAGCGACCGAGGGTGCGCATTGGGTTTACAACTTTGCCTGCGACATGGGCGGTATGGGTTTTATCGAGAATAACCGCGCTTTGTGCATGTTAAGTGTGCTCGTCAATACGCATTTATTGCTGGCAGGCCGCGAAGCCGGCGTTCAGCGCCATTTTTACTCATCGTCGGCTTGCGTATACGCCCATGACAAACAGACTGACCCATCAGTGACCGGCCTTAAGGAGGAGGACGCTTATCCGGCCATGCCGGAGGACGGTTATGGCTGGGAAAAGCTTTTCAGCGAGCGGATGTGCCGCCATTTCACTGAGGACTTTGGATTGGCAACGCGAATCGTTCGCTACCACAATGTGTACGGTCCTCATGGTACTTTCGACGGTGGCCGGGAAAAGGCACCTGCCGCCATATGTCGCAAAGTCATCCAGGCAAAAACGGCTGGATCAAACGAAATCGAAATATGGGGTAACGGTGAGCAGACGCGCAGTTTCATGTATATCGATGACTGTCTACATGGCACACAGGAGATCATGCGCAGCGAAAAAATTACTTTTCCAATCAACGTCGGCAGCGCCGAGAAGGTCAGCATCAACCAATTGGTGGACATCGTTGAGAAGATTGCCGGAGTCAAGTTGGACAGGCGTTATAACCTGAATGCACCAAAGGGCGTCAATGGCCGCAATAGCGACAATTCCTTGATACAAAGGATGCTGGGGTGGGAACCCTCGACATCCCTTGCCGACGGATTGGAGCGCACTTACGCCTGGATCTTTGACCAGATGCGGAGAGGAAGCTCTGTTGGCTCTGTTGTCAATCTTAGTTGAGTCGCCTCGAAAAGATTGATGCCATGGAGTTCAACGTAAGCTTCAACCGCATGACTCGCACCATGGTTGATGATGGTGCGTTTGCAAGTTCGCCTCTGACTCTGGTGGACGTTGGTTGCAGCGGTGGAATCGGAGGGCTGTGGCGCACTTTCGAACCGGCGCTGCGTGCTGTTGGCGTTGATCCAGTAATCGACGAGTGTCATCGGCTAACACAGCGGGAGATGAATCAAGCCGTGCAGTATCTTGCCAGCTTTGTCGGTTTGCCCGCCAATCACCCGTTCATCCTCAAGCGAGCCAACAGGGATCTTTGGGGGGCCAACCCTTTTCCAAGAACTAGTGCCGCGGTTGCCGGCGCAATTCTGGCAACACGCGTCGAATCTAGAGATAAGCTTGCATTGCTCAACGACTGGCCTCATCAACAACTTGCGGACCCAGGCCATTTAGTGACGGTTGATAATATCGCTTCAGAATACAAGCTAATCCCACTGGACTTCCTTAAGATAGACGTCGATGGACATGATCTCGACGTCCTCTATAGCGCCGAGCAGACGATCCGCTTCGGCCCGGTTCTTGGCCTCGCCTTGGAGGTCAATTACATAGGTGGCGCGGCAGAAACCGATCACTCCTTTCATAACACTGATCGTCTGATGCGGCAATGGGGTTATGACCTATTTGGGCTGACAAGTCGATTGTATTCAGCGGCCGCACTACCAGGCCCATTCGAGTACTCAATTTGTGCCCAGACAAGATTCGGTCGTCCAGTGCAAGGGGATGCCCTTTACTTGCTTGATCCTATTGCTCGGCCTGGACTGTTCTCGACACTTCCGGTTGAGCGCTTGCTGAAGCTCGCCTGCCTCTTCGAGTGCTTTGGGCTGCCTGACCATGCCGCTGAACTGATAGCGTCCCTGCCAGAGCACTGTCTGCCGACAGTTTCTCCTGGGCACCTACTCGATGTCCTTACCGGCGAAATCACGAACTCTTCAATCAGCTATCAAGAATACATGGAGCGGTTCGAGAACGACCCGACTTCACTATACCCGGGACGTTAGAGCGTCCAAACGAAAACCGCAAGATGACTTCCGGATTGTCCCCGCGCCCTAAACCCTATCTTTCTGTCGTTACGGTTTCGCGCAATGACGACCACGGCGGCGATCCGCTGATTCGGACACAACTTTTCGTCAACTGTCTGGCCCGACAGTGCGACAAGTACGACATCGATGCGGAACTGATCATTGTCGATTGGAATCCTGTCCTCGGCAGACCCGGACTTGCCGAAGTACTTAGAACTCCGGCCGATGCACTGCGATGTTTAGCACGGATAATCACTGTCCCCGCCAATTTGCATAATAGTCTCAAGTACGCTGAGAAACTGCCACTGTTCCAGATGATCGGCAAGAACGTTGGTATCTGCCGCGCCCAGGGCGAATTCATTCTGGCGACCAATATCGACGTGTTATTTTCCGATGAATTGATGCGCTTGATAGGAAGGAGAAAGTTACAGCACAATAAGCACTACCGCGTCGACCGGTATGACATAAAGAGTGGCTTATCTGGCGATGCAACTCTCGATGAGGCTTTGGCCTATGCATGGAGCCATCCTATCCGCGTCAACCGCCGACTGCATCCGACCAAACTGCTAGAACATCTCTACGGGACCGATCCTATGATTCGGGTCTGCCGCCCTGAGACCAATCATCTGGGGCGCTTCCGGAATTTCAGCATTGCAGAATCCGATGGCGTCTGGCAGCTAATGCCCAAACGGACGGCGCCAATGGAGTGTCTGCACACCAATGCCTGTGGTGACTTTGCGCTCATGTCTCGCGAGGGCTGGAATGCCATCCACGGCTACCCGGAATTCGAAACCTATTCTTTCAACATAGACAGCATCGGCCTGATAGCCTCACACTATGGTGGGTATGAAGAGGTTTCCCTATTGCCGCCCTGCGTCTGCTTTCATATTGAGCATAGTGCAGGGTCCGGTTGGACTCCCGAGGGGCAAGCGAAGCTCTTTAGTCGGCTTCGCGAACAGGAAATTCTTAGTCCAGAGTGGCCTGTATTGATGCCTTTGGTTGAGGAAATGAAGACATCAAGCAAAGCTCTTGAATTCAATTACTCTTGCTGGGGACTTGCAGGCGTAAAC
>CAISUK010000093.1 GCA_903888645.1 uncultured Pseudomonadota bacterium
GGGTGGAACACCTATGACGACCGGCCAAGGCTTCATCCTCGAATAGGCGCCGCACTCGCGCAGGGCTGCTTTGAGGCTTTTCGTTTTCCCCGGCAGAGCCAATAGGAACAATCCGAACTCGCCCTTATGAGGCTTGAAGCTCTCGGCGGCCTGCTTGGCGTCCTCAGCCCGGCACAGGGCGACGTCCATCCAGCGGAAGGTTCCCGTCTCGTGATAATGTCGTTTGGCTATGACCGGATAAAGATCAGAGAGACTCGACAGCAATTTGAAATCGACACCCGGCAAAGTCGCGCGGGCTTGGGCCACAGCCGCGTCAATGTCGAAGTCGCTTCCCTCGAACACGGACCATGAACCCGTATGCTTCTTAAACAGGGTCACCCGCCATTTTGACAGCTGTTCGAGAGCCGCGTCTATTTCCTCCTGTGACTTGCCGACGGAGATAGCGCGAAGGACTTCCGGTTCAGCCGCTAGTCCCGATCCGTTTCTGAATAGATCGATGACCGCGATGTTCTTTATGAGGCCGACATGAAGCGGGTCGGCGGTTTTGGCCTCTGCGCGTTCGACAGCCTCAACAGCCTGAGCCCATCTGTGTCCGTCGGGAGAGGAAAGAATCGCGGGCTCAAGGTTGGCGCGAAGGTAATCCCAATAGTCGGAAGGCCTATACCAAGTGGCGTCCAACTTTGGTGTCGATTGAAGATAGGAGCGGAATCCGTAAGGCTCAACCGAAGAGAGAAAGCCGAAGGTGCTGCGTTCGTTCTGGCCGAACTGACGCTTTGATATGGGGCCCAACAGGGCCGCCATCGCAGGGTGCAGCGGCCAGCAGATGTCTAAGGCGCGGGCAAAGCCCTCGCCAACGGCGGGACGGCGAGTTCTTATCGAGGAGGCTATCGCCTCTGAGGCTTTGAGCGACCATGGCGGTCTCTCATCCGCGTCGATTGCCCTGCCGATTAACTCCACAACCTCGTCGCTTGCTGCGACCAACGGAATATCTGAGTAGCGGCCCTGAATCTTCGACCAATCGTCGCGGGTGTCGATTCCAAGCCGGGCGGCGTATTGGCCGAAGGATTGATGGAGGATGCCAACAACGATAACCTTTCCCTTGGCCCTTGCTGCGGCTTCCGCGAGCTCTTGGAAGAAATAGACGTCGTCACCTGAACCCAACGCAGAGGCTTCGAGGAACTTGCCCATTTCATCGATGATTAGCAGAGTTCCATCAAGGTGGTTTTCCTCTGCGGCGGAGCAAAGCTCGGCGATGACGGAAGAGGGCGATGCCTTGCGTGAGTCGGCCGCCAATCCCAGAGCCTTGCGCAGCGCCTTGTGAATCTCCTGAACGACACCGGCACGCTTGCCAACAACGGGAACCGTCAGCCATCCTCTCCGCGTTGGCAGTGCCTTCTCGAAGGCAGGTAGGCGGTCCACAGGCAAAATCTGGAGCGCCTTAGCCCGCAGCTTTTTGTCAGCACCAAGGGCGCTAGCAAGCGCCACGGCCAAGGAGGACTTGCCGCCCCCGAATGGCCCCGTCCACGTGAAGGCGCGTTGGTTGCTGTCGCGCAGCTGCTTGGACATGCTGTCGAGAGCGGCCATGGCAGTGCCATGACAGATGTATCCCTCCAAAGCGTCCTGCCGACCCAAGTCGACATCGATGCGGATGGAGCGTTGGTAATGGCGTGAGATTCGGACGATGTCCGAAAGCATCGGGTTTGGACTCTCGATCTTCTCAGCCATAGGACTTCTCAATCATCAGCGAGGACAGTCCCTCGTTCTCAAATGTCTTCCTGTGGA
>CAISUK010000094.1 GCA_903888645.1 uncultured Pseudomonadota bacterium
CGTTGTATTCCAAGCTCCCTAACTTGGAAACTTGATGGCTCGCTACAAACCCCAAGACTGCAATAGCCTACTGCTTCCCGTAGTCTTATCTGAGCAAATCATCCCGGGTAGTTTTGCGTTCGCACTGAACTATTTGGTCGATCACGAACTCGACCTCGGCGCCTTGGATGCCAATTTCAAGAACGACGAAGTTGGTGCCAGCGCCTACGATCCGCGCGTTATGCTCAAGATCGTGTTGCTGGCCTACAGCCAGGGCCTGATCTCCAGCCGCGTCATTGAACAAGCGTGTCGGCGCAACGTCCAATTCATCGCCATCAGCGGCGACAGCCAACCCAGCCATACCCACATCGCCAAGTTTGTCGCTAACCTCAGCACACAGATCAAACCCCTGTTTAGCCAGGTCCTGCTGACCTGCGATGCACAAGGCCTCATCGGCCGAAACATGTTTGCCATCGACGGCGTCAAGCTCCCCTCCAACGCCAGCAAAGAACGCAGCGGCACCCATGAAGAGCTGCGCCATCGTGCGGATCGGCTAGAAAAGGCAGCTGACAAAATCATGGCCCTGCACCAAGCGCAAGACAAGCAAGGTACAGACGACGCACTAGAGCCCAAGCGTCAAGCCCGTATAGAGGCCCTGCGCAAAGAGGCCGCACGCACTCGGGAATTCTTGGCAAGCACGCCCCAACGCCTCAACCGCAAAGGCCAGGAACTCAAGACCAACATCACCGACCCAGAGAGCGCCAAGATGGCCACCAACAAAGGTGTCATACAAGGCTATGCCGCGCAAGCTGCAGTGGACAGCAGCCACCAAGTCATCATCGCTGCTGACGTCATTGGTTCAGGCTCCGAGCAGGCCATGCTCTTGCCCATGATTGAACAAAGCGAGCCATACAGAAGAGCAAAGCACACACTCATCACTGCCGATGCGGGCTACCACAGCGATGCCAATGTGCAGCATCTCAGAGACCACAACATCGCCGCGATGATTGCCGACAACCAAATGCGCCAACGCGATGAGCGCTTTGAAGGCCAAGCCAAATACAAAGACAAACCCGACCCGCTGTCTGAGAAGACAGCCACAGGCCAGCCCAAAGAAGTCAAGCGTTTTAGACCTAAAGACTTCCGCTTCAACGGCGAAAACACCGCTACCTGCCCGGCGGGCAAAGTGATGACCAGCCCAGGCAGTATCCACACCACTACCACTGGCCTGCGGTATCAGACCTACACTGCCAAAGCGGTGGACTGCAATGCCTGCCAATGCAGCAGCCAGTGTCTGAAGGGCCCGCTCAAACCTAATGATGGACGGGGCCGCCAAGTCACGCGGTTCGAGCCCAAAACCAAAGACCCGAGCAACGCTAGTGAGCGCATGCGCCAGGCGATTGACTCACCGAGAGGCAGGCAGCTCTATAGCCAACGCATTGGCACGGTGGAGCCGGTGTTTGGCAACATCCGGCACAACAAGCGCTTGATCCGACTGAACTACCGAGGTAAGGCCAAGGTCAATGCGCAGTGGAACCTGTACTGCATGGTGCACAACATTGAGAAGCTATCCAAGACGGACCTGGGGCAGAGAAGGACCCAATAGGGCAGCAGCAAGAGGCTCAGACGACTTGAGGCCCGCAGGAAACACGCATAGCGCCGAAATTGCGGCACACTGGGCGCATGAACGCTGATTTCCAGAATTTCGATTTGCGCAAACAGAAACACTGCAACGTTGTCTGCGGAAATCGTGTTTTTTTACAGCCTCGTTAGGGCATTTTCCCAAATATCACATTTTGCGAGTCTTCACTTCTGGTTTGCGAGCCACTGGTCGAACCGCAGAATTTCCTCTTGTTGTGCCGAAATAATCTGCTTAGCCATCGCTTTCATCTCCGGTGATTTGCCTTGCTCAAGTTCGATTTTCGCCATGTCCACACCTTGCTGATGATGCATCTTCATCTTCATTGCGAAATCTTTGTCGGTATCACCAGAGCGCGGCATATTTTGCATGCTGGCCGGTGGGTCTTGCAATGGTGAGGTTTGCGCTTTAGCAGCAACCGATACGAGGC
>CAISUK010000095.1 GCA_903888645.1 uncultured Pseudomonadota bacterium
GCACCTGCGACAAAGCCTGGGCCAGGATTTCTTGCTGCACTACCAGGCCCAGGTGGATGGCTCGGGTCAGGTCATCGGCGCCGAAGCACTGCTGCGCTGGAAGCACCCGCAGCGCGGTCTGATGCTTCCGGGCGACTTCATTCCGCTGGCCGAGGAGAGCGGCCTGATCGTGCCCATCGGGCTTTGGGTGCTCGAAACGGCCTGCGCCCAGTTGGCAGCCTGGTCATCACGCCCAAAGGCGGCCTACCTCACCTTGTCGGTCAACGTCTCCCCGGTGCAATTCAAGCAAGCGGACTTTGTTGAACGGGTGCTGGAAGCGGTCGAAGTCTCGGGGGCCAATCCGCTCAGGCTCAAACTCGAGATCACCGAGGGCCTGGCGATGAACGATGTTCAGGACGCCATCGCCAAGATGAGTGCATTGCGGGCGCACGGCATCGGCTTTTCGATGGATGACTTCGGCACCGGATATTCGTCGCTTGCCTACCTGCAGCGGCTGCCGCTGAGTCAGCTGAAAATCGATCGATCCTTCGTCAGCGACGTGCTGATCGATCCGCACAATGCGGCCATCGTCCGCACCATCATCAGCCTGGGACAAACCCTGGGTCTCGCCTTGATTGCCGAGGGTGTGGAAACGGAAATGCAGATGGAGTTTCTCGCCACACAGGGATGTCACGCCTTCCAGGGTTATCTGCATGGCAGACCACAGCCCATCGAGGCGTTTGAAGCGGCGTGGAAAATCAGGCGGGACGATGGCTACCGGCAGTCCGCATGATGCCGCAGCAAGCCTTATTTTGCCCATGAACTTTTGCCCATGAACAGGTACTGACTGTCCGAATGCCGAACGTAGCCGCTACGGAAACTGCCAAACTGCGTGGATCGGGACTGAGCTTCATACTCGACCCGAAAACCAATGCCCTGATCGCTGCCGCTACGCCGGAGCCGACGGCGCAGCCCGTCGACGAGTCGTGGCTGCGCCAGCGGCTCTCCGAACTTGGTTACGGCGCACTGCGCTATCTGCCGACCGCCGGCATGGTGCTGCTCGCCAGATACAACAGCGGCGCCGCGGTGACGGTAAAGCTGGCGGAGTGTGTCGACGCGAGCCTGGCTATCGTGCTCGATCCCGACGGGCTGAACGCCCATCTGCACATTCAGCCGGCCGAGGGCGGCGCCGCGCTAACCCAGGATGCGGTGCTGGCGGCCTTGGCCGAGCAGGGAATTACCCAGGGCATCTTGCCCGACGCCATCGCCACTGCGCTTGCCGCCGCTGCCAGCGCTCATCCTGGTGAAAACCAGGACGCCATCGTCGCCCGCGGCTGCGCGCCGATCGACGGCAACGATGGTCATCTGCAATCGCTGCTGCCGGAAGCCCGCAGTCGCGTACCGCGCGTCAATGAGTCCGGTCACACCGACTATCTGGATCTCGGCGAAATCATGGTCGTGCACCCCGGCGATGCCTTGATGTTGCGGCACCCGCCGACGGCCGGCGTCGCTGGCACGACGCTGCTCGGCGAGGCGATTCCGGCACAGCCCGGCATGGCCGCGATGTACGCCGCCAATCTGCCCGGCGCCGCGTTGTCCGCCGACAACCCCGACCTGCTGCTGGCGGCGATAACCGGACAGCCGGTGCTGGTGCGCGGCGGCATGATGGTCGAGCCGCTGTATCGAGTCGATGATGTCGATACGTCTACTGGCAATATCGATTTCGACGGCAGCGTGGTGATTCGCGGCGACGTCGGTACCAACATGCGGGTCAAGGCCAGCGGCGACATAGAGATCGGCGGCGTGGTCGATGTGGCGACGCTGGAAGCGGGCGGCAGCATTGTCGTCAAGGGTGGCGTCATCGGCAGTATCGGGCGCAAGGGCGCGGTCGAACAGCGCATCCATTGCGGTGGCACCTTGACCGCCGGTTATATACAGCAGGCCCGTATCGAGTCGGGCGACAGCATATTCGTCGACGACGTGGTCATGCAGTGCGAGCTTTCGGCCATCAACCACATTCGCGTCGGCAACGTGCGCCGCGGCCACATCATCGGCGGCTCGGCGCAGGCGACGCTGTCGATCACCGCCAAGGTGATCGGCTCGCCCAAACACGTTCGCACGCACCTGGAAATCGGTGTCAGTCCGCACCTGCACAAGCAGATGCTGGAGATGGCCAAGGATCGCGACGCCAAGGAAACCCAGTTGCTCGAGATCAGCAAGCTGCTCGACTTCGCCCGAAAAAATGCCGGCAAGGTCCGCCCCGAGATGCTCGACAAGGCGCGCGCCACGGCCGCCACGTTATCGGAAGGCATCGCCGCGCTGCGCGAAGAACAGGATCTGCTGATGAAAAAGCTCGAGCTCTCGCAGCGGTCACGCGTGGTGGCGCAGCAGGAGATCTACGAAGGCGTCGAAGTGCTGATGGGAACGCAGCGCTACCGCGTCGTCGGCGCACGTGGCCCGGCTGCCGTCGGGCTCGCCAAGCATGGCTTGGGCATCATGCCGCTGGAAGGCGAAGGGTAGCGACAAGGGCATGAGATTGCCGACGTCGGGCAACTGCGAATGCCGTGCAGCCCCAGCGAAGCTGGCGTAAACTCCAGCCTCTCCAAACGAACCTAAGCGGGTCAGTCGATATGACAGACAGGCTGCAACGCTACCGTCGCGGGTCTGTATTCGCCTTGAGGCCAGACGTTCCAGGCGTCTCAAACATTCCGAACGCATTGGCGATTGTTGACTGCGCTCGATAGATAGATGAACTCATCCAATGGCAAAACGCTAGCGATTTTTGTCGCTTTGACGGTCTTGGGTCTGGCCGGCAATTACCTCAGATTTCCTGTCTTCTTCAGCATCGAGTTCCTCTTCGGCAGCATTTTTTCGATGCTGGCGCTGCAAGTTCTGGGTGCCCGGCTGGGCGTGCTCAGCGCGGTCCTGGTAAGCAGCAGCACCTACCTGCTGTGGAACCACCCTTACGCGATCGTCATTTTCACTGCCGAAGCCCTGGTCGTAGCGTGGCTGACGACGCGCAAACGGGTCAATCTTGTCAATGCGGATGTAATTTATTGGTGCGCCATCGGCATGCCGCTGGTGTTCCTTTTTTATTACTACGCGATGGAGTTGCCTCTGACCAATGCAACCGTCACGATGCTGAAACAGGCCGTCAACGGCATCGCCAATGCGCTCATGGCGCGCTTTCTCTTCTTTGGCATTTCCTGGCGGATGCGGCAGGCGGAATTCGCCATGCGCGAGCTGATTTTCAATTTCCTTTTCCTCTTCGTGCTGCTTCCTTCTCTCTTGTTCATCGCCATGGAAAGCCGGCACGAGCGCGACGAACTGGATCAGCGCATCCGCCAGACCCTGGCGGTAACAGGCAAAAGAGCCTCGGCCAATCTGGAAGACTGGCTGCAAAGTCATGTCAAGCGAATAGCCTATCTTGCCGAATTGGCAGCCAGGAACCCGGTCCCTGAAATGCAACGAGCCGTCGTTCAGCTGGGCAAAGAAGATGACGAATTTTTGCGCGTCGGTCTGATGGACAGGAATGCCACCGCCGTCGCCTATTCGGAACTCATCGATGAACTCGGGCACCCGAATATCGGCAAGAGTTTCGCGGACCGCCCCTTCATCCCGACACTCAAGCAAACACTCAGGCCGATGTTGTCCGAAGTGGTCATGGGCAAAGTGGGCAAACCGCAACCTATCGTGATCGTGCTTGCTCCTGTCGTCGCCAGCGAGGGCTACGCCGGATACGTCACCGGGATATTGAGTCTCGCCAGCATTGAAAAAATACTTGCGCTTAACACCCAGAGCGGGCTTTCGCAGGAAATGAAATATGCGCTGCTCGACAGGAATGGAAATGTCATTGTCACCAACAATCCGACAATGGCAGCTCTGCAACCCTTCAAACGCCTCAATGGCGAGATGCTGCCGTTGGCGGAAGGTCTCAAGGAGTGGCTGCCGGAAGCAAAAAGACATGTTTCGTTTTCTGAGCGCTGGAAAAATGCGGTCTATGTCTACGAATCCAAAATCGGCGCAGCCTCGGAATGGACGCTCATCTTCGATATGCCGGTGCAGCCATTTCAACTGACGATGTATGAGGACTACACGTGGACATTGCTCCGACTGGTCATCGTCTTGTTGGTCGGCCTGTTGTTGGCCGGAATGTTGAGCAAAGCCATTGTGACATCGCTTGAAGAACTCAAACTCGTCACGGCGGACTTGCCGAACCGTCTATCGGTCCCGCAAGAAATCGATTGGGGCCGCAGCATCGTTAGGGAAATCCAGTCCCTGATCGACAATTTCAGGAATATGGCGCAGGTACTGACACAAAAGTTCTCGGAGATACAACAGTTCAATGCTGCGCTCGAACAGCAGGTGGCGATTCGGACCGAGGAACTGAACAATCAGTCGCTCAGGTTGGGAACGCTGCTGGAAACCGCCAGCGACGGCATCCACGTTCTGGACGAGGACGGTAATCTCTTGCAGTACAGCCAATCGTTCTTGACCATGCTGGGCTACAGCAGGCAGGAGGCGGCTACGCTCAACGTCAAGGATTGGGAAGCAAAGATAGCGCCGGATCAGCTATCGGCAACAATCAGCGCGCTTATCCGCAACGGTGACACCTTTCAAACACTGCATCGGCGCAAGGACGGCGCTATCCGCGAAGTTGAAGTCAATGCCAAAGGCATCGAACTCGATGGCAAGCCATGCCTCTACGCCTCGGCCCGCGACATCACCGAGCGCAGGCAAGCGGAGCTGTTGATTCGCGAGAGCGAAAGCCGCTTCCGCACGATGGCGGATACGGCGCCAGTGCTGATATGGATTGCCGGGACGGACAAGCTATGCAATTGGTTCAACAAGGTCTGGCTGAACTTTACTGGACGGACGATGCAACAGGAGTTCGGCAACGGCTGGACCGAGGGCGTTCATCCGGAGGATCTGGCTGGTTGCATGAATACTTATGCGAACGCGTTCGACGCGCGAAAAGCATTTGTCATGGAGTATCGGTTGCGCCGTTTCGATGGCGAATATCGCTGGCTGGTAGACAACGGCGTGCCCCGCCATGATGACACTGGCACATTCTGCGGATACATCGGTTCCTGCCTGGATATCACCGATCGCAAGGCTGCCCATTCTGAACTCGAACAACACCGTCATCATCTGGAAGCGATGGTCGAAGAGCGCACCGCCGCTCTCTCGATTGCCAAGGAAGCCGCCGAAGCGGCCAGCCGGGCGAAGAGCACCTTCCTCGCCACCATGAGCCACGAACTGCGCACGCCCTTGAACGCCATCATGGGGATGACCGAATTGGCGCAGCGCCGCGTCACCGACCCCAGGCAAGGCGAGCAGCTCGGCAAGGTCAGCCGGGCTTCGCAGCATCTGCTCGCCATCATCAAGGACGTCCTCGACATCTCCCGGGTCGAAGCCGAAAAACTCAAACTGGAGCGGATCGACTTCAACCTTGATCGCATCATCGAGAACGTCGGCGACCTGATGCGCGGGCCATTGAACGACAAGTCTCTTGAACTGCTGATCGACTTTGCTCCCGAGGTGGCAGCTCTCGAGCTACAGGGCGATCCGCAGCGCCTGGCGCAGATTCTTCTCAACCTGACGAGCAATGCCGTCAAGTTCACTGTCGCGGGATCTGTCACGCTGAGCGCTCGACTCGTCGAAGAAACGCCGACCGATGTCTTGCTGCGCTTTGAAGTGCGGGATACCGGCATCGGTATTGCCGCCGAAGATCAGGGGCGGCTCTTCGCCGCCTTCGAGCAGGTCGATGGTTCCTACACCCGCAAATATGGAGGTACCGGCCTGGGTCTGGCGATCAGCAAGCGCCTGGCCGAGATGATGGGCGGCGAGATCGGTTTGAATAGTCAGGTCGGGTTGGGCAGCACCTTCTGGTTCACCGCTCGCCTGGGCAAGGCCGGCCATGTTGCCGGCCCTGCGCAGAATCCAGCCGCCGACCCGGCCCGTGGCCAACTGCAAGCCCGGCACGCCGGCGCCTATATCCTGGTCGCCGAAGACGAACCGCTCAATCGAGAAATTGCCCAAGGCCTGCTTGAGGAAGCCGGCTTGGTCGTCCACGTCGCCGACGACGGCGCCAGGGCGGTCGAGATGGCCAGGCGAATCAACTACGACCTGATCCTGATGGATATTCAGATGCCCAGCATGGATGGATTTGAGGCGACCCGCCGAATACGCCAGTCGTCCAGCAATGCGCCGCGTGTACCGATCGTCGCATTCACCGCCAATGTGTTCCCGGAGGACGAAGCCCGCTGCCGTGAAGCCGGGATGGACGACTTCATCGGCCGACCCGTGGAATCGGCGGCGCTATACGCAACCGTGCTGAAGTGGCTGGATCGCCTGACCGATTGAGATCTTGCGCGCAACCGCGCGGGGCAAACTTCCGATAACGCGCAATAAAGCACTACGTTGTCCAGTTGACCACCACGGCCGCGACGCCAAGACCTTCACGGTCAGGTCGATGCTTCGGTCTTGCCAGCATTGCTCAGAAAAGTTCGATCTTGTTGGCGTCCTGGCTCTCGCCGGAGAGTCGCGCCATTTCTTCGCTGATGAAATCCTCTTCGAGGATCAGCATTCGGCAATAGACGACCCCTTTTTTCGGCAGCAGGACGATTTCGCGCCGGTGCAATCCGCCGAGGCTTTCGGCTACGATGGCGATATGGCGGTTCTTCAGCCAAGTGCGCGCGAAGGTAACGCTGGTGCCGCCATTCGAATAGTGGAGTCCCTTGGCATTCGAGTGCGAACCGCCAAACAGTTTGGCCTGGAAGTATCCCTTGCCGACGTCGGCCGGATTTAGTTTGACCACCGCGCAGAGCTGATTGAAGAGATCCTCGAGTGAAGCGTCGGCGCGCAGCAACGCGTCGCGGCGATCCTGGCCAGGGGAAAATGACGGCATCATGACCTGGCGCAATCCGCACCAGGCCGTCTTCCGGTCGATCAGGCAAACGGCGACGGAGGCGCCCACACTGGTGTAGAGCGGATCCTCTTTGGATACGGCGGTCGTGCCGAGATCAACTTCCCTGGCGCGTTCACGCGCCTGCTGCGGCAACTGTTGGTCCAACTGCGATACAAGCGAATTTCGCGTCATGGCGATTTTTACCGGCAAGGTTCAGGAGAGTAAACTGAAAATCAGATGCTGTTGTGTGCTGAATTGCAAATTTTTCAATCGCCCGCCAGCCGAGCCAAGCGGCCTCTGTGCTAAGCGGCGGATTTGTCCAGACAGTGCAGCAACGTGGCAAACAGGTCATCGGGAGCGAAGGGTTGATGAATCACATTCGTCATGCCGGCCTCGCGGCAACGGGCTTTGTCTATGTCGGCGACGCTGGCGGTCATGGCCAGGATCGGCGTTCGGGCATGCCCCGGGAGGGCACGGATCGCCAGCGCGACGTCGACACCGTCCAAGCCCGGCAACTGAATATCCACGATGACCAGCGCATAGTCGCTTCGCTGCACCATCTCGATGGCAGTAGCACCATCAGCCGCCAGATCGACGCGGAGTCCGACGTCCTCGATCCACTCCCTGGCGATCTCGGCACTGATGGGCTCGTCTTCCACCACCAGGATGCGCGTCCCGGCATATCGGGCACGCAATGCGTCTTCAGCATCCGGCGCAATCGGTTCGTCCGCCGCCTCAATGCGTTCCGTAGCCACGGCCAGCCGGACGGTGAAACTGAAGACGCTGCCGGCGCCGACCTGGCTTTCGACTTCGATGCGGCCGCCCATGGCTTGCACCAGGCGCTGGCTAATCGCAAGACCCAATCCGGCGCCACCGTACTGGCGGGTCAATGAAATATCCACTTGCTCGAATGGGCTGAACAGATGCTTCTGATCTGCCGCGGCAATGCCGATGCCGGTATCGCGCACCACAAAGCGCAACGAGACATCGCGGGGCGTTTCCTCAACCGGCAAAACGCTCACGCCGATCGAACCGGCGCTAGTGAACTTGATGGCATTACCGGTCAGGTGGTACAGGACTTGTCCGAGGCGCATGGCATCGCCGTGCAGCCACCGTTTCGCCAGGTCGGGGGCGACATTGACGATCATTGCCAAGCCCTTGGCGCTTGCCTGCCGGCCACTCAATTTCTCCAGTTTTTCGAATAGCTCGCCGAACCTGAAGTCGACCGTGTCAAAGGTGAAGCGTTCGGCTTCGATCCCGGAGATGTCGAGGATGTCGCTGATGACGGCCAGCAAGCGCCGAGACGACAGGGCCACCTTGCCGAGTTGATCCTTGACTTTTGGTTCGGTGACACGGCGCAGCGCCAGGTCGGTCATGCCCATGATGCCGTTGAGCGGCGTGCGCAGTTCATGGCTCATGTTGGCGAGGAAGGCGCTCTTGGCCCGGCTGGCGGTTTCGGCGGCTTCCTTGGCGATGGAAAGCGCCTCGGTGCGCGCCTTGACGAGGTCTTCCAGATGGTCGCGGTGCTGCTCGACCTCCTTGCGCAGTTGCTCGCGTTCAAGCAGATTGCGGATGCGCTGGCGGGCGATTTCGACATTGATCGGCTTGGTGATGTAATCCGCTGCGCCCAGCGCCAGACCGGTGCTCTCGGCATCGTCGCCGGTCAGGGCGGTAATGAAGATCACCGGAACCGACCGAAGCCGGGGATCGGCCAGCATGCGACGGAAGGTTTCGTAACCGTCCATCTCGGGCATCATGACATCCAGGAGGATCAAATCCGGTGGCGACTTGCTGGCCATGCCCAAGCCAATCAGCCCCGAAGTGGCGACCTGCAATTCAAAGTCGGAGGCCAAGGCCGCGCCCAGCGTCAGCAGGTTCGCCGGGGTATCGTCGATGGCCAGAATCCTCGGCCTGAGGATGGGCTGGGTTGTGAGTTTGGATGCGGGTTTGGGTGCGGTGCTGTTCATGTCCGATCCTTCCAACCGCGCTCAAGCGCGATCCTGCGTAATTTTTCAAGGGCCAGTTCGAAGCTGAATTCGTTGATCAAGTTGCCTGTGTCGGCGATGTCGGCGGCCGCGTCGGTATCGGCCACCGCCTTTTGCAACGCGCGGAATACCGTCACGGCATCAAACCGCCGCTCGGCAAGCAAAGGCTCCAGTTCGCTCAGCAGCGCCGCGACCTGCGCAATATCGACGGCCTTCACCGGCTTTGCCTGGCCCGCGGTTGTTTGCGCAGCGCCGGCGGGCGGGCGTAACCAGCGGCTCATCGTGGCCCGCACCGCCTCGAATTCGATCGGCTTGGTCAAAAATCCATCCATGCCAACGGCGCTGCAGCGCTGCCGGTTTTCGTCCTGAATATCCGCCGTCAACGCAATGATCGGGCACCGCGGCAAACCCTGTTCGGTCTCCCAGCGACGTATTTGCTCGGCAGCTTCGTAGCCATCCATGACCGGCATGTGCATGTCCATCAGAATGAGATCGACTTTCTCGCCATGCATGATGTCATCGATACCGTGCCGGCCGTCTTCCGCCATGACCACGGTCAAACCGAGTTTGCTAAGCACGGCTTCGATGACCAGCCGATTGGTCGGAACGTCCTCGACCACCAGGACACGCCCCGCCAACTGCGCGACAAGTGCGGGCGGATGATCGGCCTTGTCATCGCGCAGTTCAAGCTGGCGGCTGTCGGCATTGGCCGCGATCAGGCCGGCACGAATGCGGAACCAGAAGCGCGAACCCTTGCCGGGTTCGCTGGTGACGCCGACATCGCCGCCCATCAACTTCGCCAGATTGTTCACTATCGACAGGCCAAGGCCGGTGCCACCGAATTGCCGCGTCGTCGAACTGTCGGCCTGTGCGAACGGCATGAACAGGTGGCGTTGCTGCTCCGCCGAAATGCCGATGCCGGTATCCGAAACGGCAAACTCAAGGAGCGCGGTTTCGCCAGAGCTTTCGACCATGCGCACTTCGATGCGGATCTGCCCCTGCGTCGAGAACTTGATGGCGTTGCCCACCAGGTTGGCGAGCATCTGACGGACGCGGTAGGGATCGCCCAGGTAACGCTGTGCGGCCGGACAGGAAACGTCCGATTCGATACGCAAGCCCTTGCTGCGGGCGGTCTCGGCGAACAGCGTTTGCGTTTCACGGATGATCTGCCCGGGCGCCAGGGCGATCGACTCCAGCGCCAATCGGCCCGCCTCGATTTTCGAGTGATCGAGGATGTCGTTGAGCAGGGTGAGCAGCGTCTTGCCGGAGCTGAGCACGGTCCGGGCGTAATCCATGCGCTCGGCATTGCCGAGTTCGGGCGTCAACAGCATCTGCGCCATGCCCAGGATGCCGTTCATCGGCGTGCGAATCTCGTGGCTCATGGTAGCGAGGAAGCGGCTCTTGGCGAGGTTGGCGGCCTCGGCCGCGGCCTTGGCCGATTCCAATTCGATCTGACCCTGCTTCTGCGCACTGATGTCTTCGAACACCCAGATGATGCCCTTGGCCAGGTCTGCGTTGTCGATGGCTTTCCCGGAAAGCCGGATCCAGACGAGGGACCCGTCCTTACGGCACAGCTCCCGTTCGGTGATGAAATGTTCGCCGCGCGCCAGCGCTGCGTGTCCCGTCCGGCCGAGTTCCTCGTAAGATTCCTGCGAGGGATAAAACATGCGGGTCGTATGGTTCTCCATCTCGGCCTTGGCAAAGCCGAACATTTCCCCCATGCGACGGTTGGTCCAGACTTGCATGCGGTTGGTGACGAAGGCAATGCCGACGGTCGAGTTGTTGAGGACGGTGTCGAGCAAGCGCATCTTCTCGTCGAGATCGCGCTGGAGTTTCTTGCGCTCGGTGATGTCCTCATGGACCACCAGCGCCCCCTGGGCTGGCGCCAGCATGGGATTGGCGGTCATCCGGAACCAGCGCTGCTGGTCGGGCGACTCACAGGAATAATCGAGTGAAAAGCGCTCCAATTGCTTGCTCAGCACGGCTTCGATTCCAGCCCAGGCCGCACCAGCGTCATTGGCAACGGGGTGCGCCATCGAGTTGTTACAGACGTCGCGATAGTTCATGCCGACCGACCCCTCCACCAGGCTCGGCGCGTTGTTGGCGGCGGCAAAACCCCTCCAGGCGCCATTCACGGCGACGATCGCGCCATTGGCATCGATAACTGAAATATTCTCCGGCATCGAGTTCAGGATGGACTGCGAGAAAGCTTCTCGCTCCCGCAGCGCCTCGATTTCGACCAGGGTCGTGAGCTCGGCCGCCGAGTTCAATTCTTCGGCGGTCCACGCTTCGGATTGGCTACGTACTTCCTGCAGGAACATTGCAAAGGATTTGCGCGGCGATATGCGCCCGTCGGCGTCGGTGAAGTGGGCATGTTCCGGATCGCCGCCCCAGCGCAAGGAATAGCGCCGCTCGCGGCGAAACCAGATCATGTTCACAACGGGCTTGTGCTGCACCGTGACAAACAGCGCCCCGGCAATGCCATCGCCGCCGTCGGCAACGCCCAGATCGGACGCCAGGGCGCTCGAGGCGAACAAGATGGAGTTGGGATCGCGTTCGCCGCGGCGGCGCAGCAGTTCGCGAATATGGGGAACCTCCGGAGTGTTGCCGGAGGTCTGGATCGCTTCGTCGATGACCAGAGCGAAACCGTCGGCACCGACCACGCCGAGCAGATCGGCGTTGTTCTCGTGGCGCATCAAATCCTTGAACTCGAGCGCCCGGATCGCCCCGACCAGCCTGAGCCGACGCTGACCGAGGTCGAGTTTTCGTTCAAACCGTTGCCGAACCTGCTTTTCCTGGATCAACGCGCCGATGTCATCGCACAGCCAAGCCAATGCGTCGCGCTCGGCCGGGCCAAAATATTTCGGCGCGTTCTTCTGCTGGCATGACAGCAGCCCCCACAATTGCCCATCGACGATCAGGGCGATGGACAGCGTGGCGCGCACCTTCATGTTCGCCAGGTACTCGATATGCAGCGGCGAAGTGCTGCGCAGGCTCGACTGGCCCAGATCGATTTCCCGGGCATCGCCACGCGCCAGAAGGGCGGAAGGCACATACAGGGCATCGGGGAGCTGACGCACCGTGTTGATCAGGAATAACTGGCGCGCCTGTGCGGGAATGTCGCTGGCTGGAAAGTGGTGCCCCAAGTAGGGCTCAATGGTTCCGCTATGCGTTTCGGCAATGACCGCGCCGTTCCAGGCGGCGTCGAAGCGGTAGATCATGACCCGGTCGAAGTCGGTGACAGCGCGCACCAGTGCCGTCGCCGCCTGGGCGATTGCAGTGACATCGTCGAGCTGGCGCATGGCCGCAACGCCGCAACGCAAACGGTAGTTGAGGTGCTGGAGCGCAGCGGGATCCTCGGCATCGGCTTCGATGTCGACGACGATCTGCCCGGCGTCATTGTGGGTGGATCGGGCCACGAATTCGCGGTCGAACAGCGATAGCCGTAGCAGAGGCGGCAGGCAGCCGGGCGAATCGTTCAGGAGCGCCGATACCGCTGCCACATCCAACACCTGCTGGAGCGGCTGCCCCAACAGGCTGGCGGCCGACAAACCGATCAAGGCAGCGCAAGATTCGCTGGCCGCCACGATGATGCCCGATGCTGGCTGAAGCACCAGTAGCGCGCCGTGGGGCTGCACCGCACCGGGAAAGCGGATCGGTTCCAACTCGCAGTTGGCGATGTCGCTATTGTCGAACGTCGCTACCAAGATAAATCCAATCCCCTTTATGAGCAGCTACGGCAGCATGAAGGTCGCCAGTGTACCCCCTGATAACCGTTGCCAGTTGCCGGTTTTCGGTATTTCTCTGGACATCCGTCACGCCTTTGCAGCAGCGATTAGCGCAAGCAGAAACATCCTTCGTCTTTGGTCGGATATCATCGGCACCCGTATCCGTCATTTCGCTTCGAGAAGCCATGCCAAACGCATATCCACATGTTGAACTGCAACACCTCCTGCGGCAGGCAACCAAACGACCGCATCATGTGCTTGACCACCACCCGGTGCTGGCGCCACTCCTGAGAGCGGATTTGAGTCTGGTCCAATATGGCAATGCGCTGGAAGGTTTGCATGGCGTTCAAGCGATTGTCGAGGCGCGCGTACTCGGCTTCCTCGACCGGCACCCGGGCCTCTTCGACTACCAGTCGCGGCGCAAGCTGCCGGCGCTTGCGGCCGACCTGGCGGCACTCGGCCGCACGCCGATTCAACTTGAGACTGAATTTCCGGCGCTGGATTCCGTCGCCGCTTTGGTCGGTGTCCTCTATACCATCGAAGGGTCGGCGAACGGCGGGCAGGTCATCGCCCGACTGCTCCGCCAGTTGCCTCATGCCGATTTGCCGATGGCCTTCTTTAACGGCTACGGCAACCTCTCGCGCCAGCGCTGGGACGAGTTTCTTGAATTTGCCGAGACGCATTGTCGCGAAGAGGATCGGGAGATCGCCGCGGGGTCTGCAGCGCTGACCTTCGATGCCATCAAGCGCTACATGGATGCCTATCTCGATTATCTTGGCGCGGCTTGATCAGGAACATCTATGAGTTGGAAGTTCAGGCAGCGTGCGCTCGCTTCAATGCCAGTGTAGTATTCGCAAAATGTCGATTATTGGTGCTTCATATTGGCTTGCCTATCAGGGATTTCCTGATATTCGCCACGAAATCCCTGATATGCCGACGTCGTCACTTCCTATATCATTAGACATAGGGACGAAGGTGGAATCCGGCGCCTCGCCCATCGAGATTTCCCTTCCGGAGTAATGTTCGAGGCTTCATGACGCGCCAACAAGTCAATCTGACCGAGTTGCGGCAACGCGCCGAAAAGGCGCTGGCGCGCAGCCAGACCGAGCTGAACAAGACGCCGGGCCAACTGGCGGAGGGAGAAATAGCTCGCCTCATCGAAGAACTCCGAA
>CAISUK010000096.1 GCA_903888645.1 uncultured Pseudomonadota bacterium
CGTCACGGCAATTACGGGCGCATCGAGGCCATGGTGTGTGAAATGGGCAAGTCGTTCGCGCAGCACGTCGAGAAAACGCGCCTCGTCACGGCTACGGCTGGCCAGCTCGACAGCGAGCACGGTCGGGGGCCGCTGCTCGTGCTCCAGCGTTAGCACGAAGCGCTCGATGCCGGCCTGACGGCCGGCGAGAAAACCCGCCAATCCGGCCAGCAGGCGCTTGCCGACGAAGAGAATGGGCTCGGTGGATTCAGCCGGCCAGCCAAGTTCGATGCGTGACGAGAAGGTGGCCGGCGCTTCGAACCAGGGGCGCGGATCGGGCAGGTAGCCAAGAGCACGGTCGAGCCGGCGCAGCACTTCCTGGCCGCAGCGTCGCGCCAGTCCGCCACGCGGCAAAGCCAGGCAGTCGCCGATGCTGCGGGCACCGATGGCGGTCAGCGTTTCGGCGGTATCGGCCGACAAATTCAGCAACAGCAGCGGCAGGGGCGCGATGGCAGCGGCCAGATCGGTCATGCAGACAACCTTATGACGCCCTGCCCGGGCGAGTAGACGCGCAGCCAATGGCGTCGGTGCGCAACTGGTGACGGTGACGTAACCCATGGCGGCGAGGCCGGCGTCGATGCGCCGCTTGAGCGCCGCGATACCGCCGAAAAGTCGCAGACTGGTAGCGACTTCGAGGAGCACGCCGGCCGGCGGATCGAGGCTGATCTGCGCTGTGAATTGGCCGGCCCAGACGGCGATTTCACGAAGCGCGGCATGTTCCCGTTCGGCGCTGCGCAGCTTCAGAACCAGGCGGGGAGCAATCGCGGCGGCAGTGGCAATGCCCAACCCGGCGCATACACCGAGCGCCTGCGCCGCTTCGTTGGCGGCGACAACGAAACGACCCTCGGTAACGGCGAGGGCTTCAGGCGAGGCCGCGCCGCGCAGGAAACCCTGCAGGGCGATTTCGGGCAGGTGAATGGCGATCCAGTGCATGGTGGAAAATGCTCACCACCAAGACACCAGGAACACCCAGAACAACAAAATGCACCAGGAAAATGGAGCGGCGAACCGCTCAAACGAGGGCATACGAAAACCCCTTGTCGTCCTTGGTGTAACTTGGTGTTCCTGGTGTCTTGGTGGTTAATAATTTTGCATCGCCACTCAAGTCTAGGCACACCGGCCGCACCAACGGACCGCCCCGGCGCTTCAGCACATGGACGGCTAGCTGGCGCTGAGTGCACGCCTCCAGCCGCATGCGGAGCACGGCCGGCGAGGATTCACCAGCCATCTCGGGCGGGCGGAATATCAAGGCAAGGCTTTCGGCGCCAGCTGCCGCCAGCTGCAGGCGCCGCAGATCGGTCAGTGCCGGCTTCGTCAGCCAGGCCAGTACCGCCGAGGCGGCATGGGAAGTGAGCGCCTGCTTTATCGCCCAAAGGGCTTCCTTGGGCGTGCGGGGCCGAACCAGGATCAGCTTGGAGAGGCGTATCCCGGCGCTCGCCAATGCCGGTGCGTAAGGCAGACAGGTGGAATCTGGCGAGGCGATCCAGACCAGCCAGCGCTCATCCTCGCTCGACAGGCGCGCCAGCGCCGGCATGACAATGGAAAGTTCGCCGATGCCGAGGCGCAGTGGCAACAGTTCGGTCAAACCATCCATCGGCCAGCCGCCACCGGGCAATACGTCGTCCAGTTCGGCAAAGCCGGTAGGAATGCCGGGCAGCGCCGGCAAGGCGAGCCGGTCGCCACGCCAGAGAGCGGGATGCTGTGGTAAGGCTTCCATGGTTGTTGCCGAACAGGTTCGCCACGGCCGCAGCCAAGCGCAGCTAAATTAGCCGTCCATTGCGGATCAGCCCGACGGCGAGCCCCTCGATGGCCAGCGGCGTTTCGCGCAGATCGATGACGATGGGCTCAAAATCCGGGTTTTCCGGCAGCAGTTCGACATAGTTGCCACGGCTACCATTGCGCCGCAGTCGCTTGACAGTGACCTCGTCGTCGACGCGGGCAACGACAATCTGGCCGCTGCGCGCTTCGCTGGTCCGATGCACGGCGAGCAGGTCGCCGTCGAGAATGCCGGCGTCGCGCATGGAAAGTCCGCGCACCCTGAGCAGGTAGTCGGCGCGCGGATTGAACAGGGCGGCGTCGAGTTGATAACGTTTCTGGATGTGCGCTTCGGAGAGCATCGGCCGGCCGGCCGCGACATGCCCGATCAGCGGCAAACCGAGTTGCTCAACCAGCCGGATTCCGCGAGCAGCGCCCGGTTCCATACGGATCGCGCCCTTGCGCTCCAAGGTGCGCAAATGCTCCTCGGCAGCATTGGGCGAACTAAAACCGAAGGCGCTGCAAATCTCCGCCCGGGTCGGTGGATAGCCGTTGTTCTCGATGCTGTCGCGGATCAGTTGGAGTATTTCGCTTTGGCGGGAAGTCAGACCAATCATGGCGGTTGTCCGAATAATGTATTTATATACAGTATCCGGACGTTGCGCAAAAATCAAGCCCTACGGATCGATTCACTGATGATCGCGAGGAATAAAGTCTGTCGGAAGAATTTGTGCGTTGCGGCAGAGGATAAATGGAATTCCGGCAGGTGACGCTTCGTCCGCCAACAGCTATTCATGCTGATATTGATCGCTCGATCCTCTCCCTACGCCCACTCCTTTTAGCGCGAGGCCACCTCCCACCGGGTGGCCTCTCGTTTTTCCGGTCTGGAGTAGTCCAATTTAATCCCTGTTCTGCGCCCATTGCGCGTAGGTGATTCGCGCAACGTCAAAACGGGCAGTCGTGCGGCAATACAGCGAAGGCGACCCGAGTCGGCCGATCGGCGCGAAATTGTTGATATGCAGTTTGGGATCGATCAATTGATCGGCGACATGAAACATCACGACTTCGCCAATGATCAGCGTGTTGCCGCCAAGCGCCTGCGCGCTGAAAAGTTTGCATTCCAGACTGGCCTGCGCCTCGGCCACCCGAGGCGCCTTGATGCGCAGCGAAGGCGCGGTGTGCAACTTTGCCGCTGCCATTTCGCTCTGCTCGGCGGGGAATTCCGCCGCCGAAATATTCATGGCGTCGAACAAATCTTCGGTCACCAGGTTCACCACAAACTCGCCACTGTCGCGAATGTTTCGGGCGGTGTCCTTGGGCTCACCAGCCTCGTTCTTGCCGATGCTGATGATGACGTAGAGCGGGTCGGCGCCGACGGCATTGAAGAAGCTGAATGGTGCGAGATTGATGACGCCGTCTTGGCTCAAGCTGGACACCCAGGCGATCGGGCGCGGCACTACCAGATTGGTCAGCAGCTTGTAGTTATCTGCAGGTGTTTGCAGCGAAGGATCGATTTGCATAAAGTGGTTCCGATTTGAATTGGCTTGAGTCGAGCGTGGGCGACTGTCAGCATAGCGCAATGCGATGGCGTTTGACCCGCTTGCAAGCGTCGGGGATACTTGGGGATGTCGATTTGCCAATCCCGATAACATGCCAGCAAAACTCAAGCGTTCGACGCGGCGTCTCCTCACGCTGCTCGTCCTTCTGCCTACGGCCGTGGTTGTTCTCGGCGCGCTCTACATGCTCGGAATGGATCATCTGGAAGGCGCGCCACGCACGTTTCTGCAGAGCCTCCAGTGGGCATCGGAAACAATGACCAACACCGGTTACGGTGCCGACAATCGCTGGAACCATCCGGTCATGGCCTTGTTTGTGATCGTCACGCCGTTTATCGGTCAGTTCCTCATCTTCCTGATTTTCCCGGTTGTCGTATTGCCCTATTTCGAGGAACGGTTTGAAGTGCGTCTGCAGCACGTGCTTCCGCCAATGGCCGGCAAAGTGCTGTTTTATCGCTATGGCCCGGCAATCGAGTCATTGCTGGAGGAGTTCAATAGCACGAACAGTCCTTTCATCATTTTCGAAGAGGATATGACGCTGGCGCGCAACCTGCGCGACCGGGGTTACAACGTCGTTTACGGGAAAATTGCCGAGGATGCTTCGGTCCTGGCGCGTGTCAATGATGCCCAGGCGGTAGTCACCAATGCGGGCGATCACGCCAACGCAACCTGCACGCTCATCGTTCGCGAATTCGGCTTTTCCGGGCCGCTCTACGCACTGGCCGACGATCCGCTGTATCGCGCGCCGATGCTCCAGATTGGCGCCACCGATGTATTTACGCCGGCGCATGTGCTCGGCGCTGCACTTGCTTCCCGCGCCAGCACGCGGATCAGTCCGCCGGCGGAAGGAATGCACCTGCTCGGATCGGCCGTCGGCATGGCTGAGTTCCGGGTTCGGCCAGGAAGCCTGCTCGCCGGCAAGCGGCTCGGTGACCTGCATTTGCGCGAACAGCATGGCGTATCCGTCATCGGGCAATGGTTCGGCGGCGCTTTTACGACCACCAAGGGACCGGAAACGCTGGTGGAACCGGGGGCAATTCTCGTCGTCGTCGGCCGTGCCGCCAATCTGGAAAATGTCGAGCGCATGGCGACACCGATTCGTCGCAGCGGCCCCATTGTGCTGGCGGGTTTCGGCTCGGTCGGCCAGAAGGTCAAGGAATTGCTGCATGACGCCGGCGAATCCTGCATCGTCATCGATCGGCAATCTGCACCAGGTGTCGATGTCGTCGGTAGCGTCCTCGAGCGGCTTACCATGGAGCAGGCAAAGGTTGGCGAGGCCAGTGCGGTTATCCTCGCCTTGAGCGATGACAGCGAATCCGTATTTGCCACAGCGGTGGTGCGCGACTACGCGCCGGAAGTCCCCTTGATCGTCCGTGTCCTAAGGACACCAAATACGCCGCGCATCTACCGTTCCGGTGCCGACTTCGCCATTTCGGTTGGCGAGGTGGCCGGCCAGATCCTCGCCTATCATCTGCTCGGCGAGCAAGTGGTTCACGTCGAGAACCGCATCAAGTTCATCCGCCTCAACGCGGGCACCATGGCTGGCCAGCATCCGTGGCGCAATGAAGTCCTTGAGCGAACCGGAGCAAAGATCGTTGCCGTGGAACGGGATGGAGATGTCATTATTGAATACGAGCGAGACTTCCTCGTACGCCCGAATGATGCCCTGTTTGTCTGTGGCTCGATCAACAGTCTGAAAAGGTATCAGCGGGAGTTTCAGGCGATCACTTCAATAGCAGCACGCGTATAAGCGAAAAGAACACTGCTTTACTTCAATCTTTGCCGCAGCCATTGCCGAACCTGGTCGGCCACCCAGGGCCCGTCGTCCAAAGGAAGGTCGTGGCCTGCAGTTGGATGCAGCGCCATCGCGCTACCCCACTGTTCGGCCAATTGCCTAGTGCAGCGCGCGTCGACCAGACGATCGGCGGAGCTTGCCAGCATGAGGATAGGCGGGCGCGGTGCCCGAGCGGGAGCGCGGTAAAGGCTTGCCGCCGCGATCTGGCGCAAGGCATTGCCTGTCGACACCGGAAACTCTTTTCGCCAGGCGATCCATTGTGGCAATACCGCTGATTTTTCACTGGCGCTGTTGCTGGTCAGATTGAGGATCAGCTGCTCGCGCAAGGCCGCGTTGCCGCTGGCAAGGGCAATCCGCAGCAATGTCGCGTAGCTGCCCGGCTGCAGCCTTTGGTACCACGGATTTACCGACCGCAAGCTGGTGTTGATCAGTACGAGGCCGGCAATCTCTTCGGGATATGCATGCGCCCAGGCCACCGCCACCATGCCGCCCAGCGACAACGACAGCAGATAATACGGTGGCGCTATCTGCTGCCTTTGCAAGTCAGTTCGCAGGTGCTCGACCATGGCCTCGATGCGGTTCGGACTTGCCAGCCGAAACAGGGAACCATTGCCAGGAATATCCGGTGCAAGAATCTCCGCTTCGCCGATACGAGCCGCCAACTGCTGGGGAAAATCGCCCCAATGCCGCGCTTCGCGGGCCAGACCACGCAGCAGAATCCAGCGGCTCATCGGTCGCTACCCCAATACCAGCGGGCGATGGCCTTTTCATGGTGCTCCATGCGGTCGCCATCGTGGGGCAGCCATTGCCGGTAACCGGCGGCGGCACGCGTCAGGAAGTCCAGCCACAGCAGGTGCCGGCGAAGTACGCGCTGCAGGCGATGGATTGGTAACGGATTGAAATAGCCGCGGCGCGAAAACATCTGCCGCGGGCTCTTCTTTACCCATAACCACGAACCCATTTCCAGCGTAAATGGCAGAAACACGCGCTGTTCCTCGGTGATGGCCTGCAGATAGAGATGATCCCAGAGATCGCCATGGGCCAGGTACTGACGGCTCTGCGGTTCGAAGACGTAATTGTGATGCGGGTTGGTCTGGTTGAACAGATGTTGCAGGGCATGAACTTCGGGCAAATGGCGGATCGGCGTCACCGTATGGGCGTAGGGAAACCAGATGCGGTCGCGCAGGCCGAAGCCTGAATGACAGTCCAGTGCGATGCTGAATTCGCGGCTCAACAATTCTTCGGTAACGACGCTGCAAACCGCCTGACTTTCCGCTTCCATCGGCGCGCCGAGCCGGCCGCGATACCAGGCCAGCTGGTTGCTGATGCGCTGACCGCCGAGCAGGAAGGGCGCTCGTTCGCGCGCTTCCAGAGGGGCATTACGCATCAGGTCGACGCCGTGGCCGTTGCAGCGCGTGCCCTGAAACATGCCAATTGGATTGACCAGCGGCATGAACACCAGGCGGACCATTTCCAGCTGTCGTTGCAGCACGCTGTCCCAGCGCAGCCGCGCCAGCAGACTGGCGAGAAAGACCAGCACGATCTGCGTGCCGATGCGCTCGAGGCCGTGGATGCCACCGAAGAAGCCGACCGCCGGAGTCTCGCGGCTGCGATTGCCGAGGGCCAGCGAATAAACGGGAAAGTGCTTGTCACCGGCATCGACAGCGCAGACGCGACGAACATCGAGATGAGTGGCGCCGTCCTCGATGATGCGCTCCAGTTCGATCAGTTCAGGCAAGTCTGGGATCACGGCGAGGAAAAAAAGAAGCCGGCACCCGTCTCCGGGTGCCGGCAAATGTCCACGAAGATCGTGGTACCGGGGGGTCGGTTCGGTCGCTCGGTCCGGCGGCTGTTTCAGGCCGCCTGACGCTCGACGAAGTGTTTGGCGTAGCGAGAGGAGAGGCGAGCCATCGGCAGCATGACCAGCATGTCGGCGGTATTGAAGTCCGGATCCCATGCCGGTTCGCCACAGATCCAGGCACCGGCGCGCAGATAGCCCTTGAGCAGTGGCGGAATCTCGGCTTTCTGCTCTGTCAGCAGGCGCTCGAAAGGCAGCGGATGACGCGGGAAGACCCGATATTCGAGCGGCGACATGTGCTCATTGATCAGCGCTGCGAAGAGGTTGGCGGCATTGTGGCCACCGTCCGCCATGCTCACCGAAGCGCAGCCGATCAGCGTCTCATGGCCGCCTTCATACATGTACCTGGCCAGGCCGGCCCACAGCAGTGTGATGACCGCGCCGCTGCGATAGTCGGGATGAATGCACGAGCGGCCGATTTCGACCATGTTCTGGCGCAGATGCCGCAGGCGAACCAGATCAAATTCGCTTTCCGAGTAATAGCCGCCAACGCGCAGAGAGGCTTCTGGCGACAGGATGCGGTAGGTGCCGACGATCATCCCTTTGGCCTCGTCGCGGACGATCAGGTGTTTGCAGTAAGGGTCGTACAGATCGCGATCGACGCCTGCTTCTCGCGATGGTAGCCGTGCGCCAAGTTCGTCGGCAAAAACAAGCCAGCGCAAGCGCTGCGCTTCGAGTATCTCGCTGTCGGTGACGGCGAGCGAGACATTCAGTGCATGCTTCGCCGGAGCCGAACTGCGTTGGGCAATATTGAATTCGGAATCGTTCTGGGCACTGCTCGAATGTTGCATGCTGTTCTCCTTTTCATGGCGACGCGCTACTTTATGCGGCGCACATTGCGGTTTCGTTACCGTCCGGCATCGGGTCGATGACAAACGGAGGCGGCCATGAAAAGATCAGAAGCAGAGAACCAATTTCGCCAGAGCCGCACCGATGGCGGCACCGGCGAGTACATCGCTGGGGTAGTGCAGCCCGAGAACCGGGCGGGAAATTGCTACGAGCGCGGCAAAGCCGAAAACCAGAGGCGCCAGCGCCGGATAGTTGGCTGCGGCAATCAGGCTGAAGCTCGCGGCGTGCAGCGTGTGGCCGGAGGGGAAACTGAAGCGATCCAGTGGTGTCGCTGCCGCCTCGACCTGCGGTACGACTTCATAGGGGCGTTGCCGGAGTGTGTGTTTCTTGAGCCATTGGTAGAGCGCCACGCCGAGCATGCCAGCGATGGCCATGCGCACGATCGTCGGTGCCGCGGCCACGCCATCGGCGAGCAACAGCGCGCCCATCAAGGCGTACCAGAAGACGCCATTGCCGAGCCGGCTGATCAGGCGAAAGGTCAGCCGGACGCTGCGATGACGGCTGCTGCGATTGCAGCGCAGGCAAAGCGCCGCGTCAATCCGGTACAACTGCGAAATGGAGGTCATGATGAGCCCTTAGTCGATGGCTGCGTATCACGGCCGACAACGACGACACCAGATCGCCGACGACCGAACCCCAATCCATGCGGGAGACGCCCTCGCGAGCCCGATAGCGCAAGGCGGCGCGTAGTTTCGGGTCTTGGGCGACGCGTAATGCGGTGTCGATAAATGCGACAGGATTGCCGCGGGGAGCGAGCAGACCGTTTTGACCGTCCGTGATCAATACGCGGGCAGCGGCGTAGTCATAAGCGACGACGGCAAGGCCGCTGGCGAGCGCCTCGGCGGTGACATTGCCCCAGGTTTCTGTAACGCTGGGAAACAGGAATAGATCTCCGGAGGCGTAGTGGGTGGCGAGATCTTCACCGCTACGCATGCCGACGAATATGCAATCTGGGCAGGCGGCAGCGACGCGCTTTCGCTCCGGGCCATCGCCCACCAGTACCAAGCGGGCATTCGGTATTTGCTCGCGGATGGCAAAGTAGGTACTGAGCAGCAACGGCAGGTTTTTCTCGGCTGCCAACCGGCCGACGTGAATGACAGCCAGATCCTCGGCGCCCAATCCCCAGCTGCGCCGCAGTTCGGCCGAACGCCGCGCCGGCGAAAACAATTGGGTATCGACACCGCGCGCTACCACACGCAGATTGTTGTAACCGGCATGGGCGAGTTCGCCGGCCATGTCGGCAGTCGGTACCAGCGTCGCGTCTGTGCGATTGTGGAAGCCGCGCAGGTAGGCGGTGATCGGTCCCTTCAGCCAGCCGATGCCGTAGTGGCGACTATAGCTATGAAAATTGGTGTGAAAACCGCTGCTGACAGGCAGATAAAGTTGCCGTGCCGCTGCCAGAGCAGACCATCCGAGCGGTCCTTCGGTCACCACGTGGACGATGTCGGGGCGTCGCTGCGACCATTGGCGGAATAGTGGCCCCTTCGCCGGCAACCCCATCCGCAGCATGTCATAGCGGGGGATGCTAAGACCCGGGGCGAGCCACTCTTCGAAACCAGCGGACTGACCGGCAATGTCATTCTTGTGCTGGCGTGGCCGGATCAACTGGATCGTATGGCCTTCCTGGAGCAGGCCATTGACATTGCGTCCGGTAGTCATGGCCACGCCATTGACTTCAGGCGGATAAGTTTCGCTGACGACGGCGATGTGCAACGGCTGGCGGTCTCGCCGCCGTTTGACCTGATCGCCAGTTTCGAATGCCGTCTCGCCAGTGTTCATGTCGTCATTGTGACGCGACACGGCTACGCTTCGATGACGGCAATGTGTGAAAATTGTGACGGTTGGGCAATGTACTGCTTATCCGGCTGCCAGAGCCAGATCTCGGATTGCCGACAAGAGGCGACTCGCTGATGACCAATCAGTGACACGCGGCTGATCTCCGCGCCGGTCGCGGCAAAAACAATGGGCGTTGTCATCGAATTGCAATCAAGGCGAAATATCATTGCGCCGATGGAAAATGAAGAGAGCCCATTCAAGGGCAAGACCGGGCTGCGACGGGTGTGGAATGCCCTGGGCTATTCCTGGTCGGGCTTGCGCGCTGCGTTGCGCCACGAAGATGCTTTTCGCCAGGAACTGTTGCTGGCCATCGTGTTGGTGCCCGTAGCCCTATGGCTCGGGCATGACGGCACAGGGCGAGCATTGATGATCGGTTCGTTGCTGCTGGTGCTGATTGTCGAACTGTTAAACTCGGCAGTGGAAGCCACGGTAGACCGGGTTTCGCTGGAACACCACAAACTCGCCAAGCGCGCCAAGGACATCGGGAGCGCTGCGGTATTCATAGCGCTCGGCAATGTCTTGTGCATTTGGGCTCTAGTATTGTTCGACTGACTCGACGGGAAATTTCGATGACCGTAAATGTACTGATTCTGCCCGGCTTCGAGGATTCCGGACCGCGCCATTGGCAAACGCGTTGGGAGAAGGCCAATCCTTCGTTTCGTCGGGTGGTGCAGACTGACTGGGAACTGCCGCTGTGCGGCGAGTGGGTTATCACCCTCGATGCCGCTGTGACCGAGGCAGGGCCCGATACTGTTCTGGTCGCCCACGATATCGCCTGCCTGGCTGTCGTCAAGTGGGCAGCCGTCACACCGAAGCCGCTGCGCGGCGTATTGCTGGTCGCACCACCGGATCCGATGAGTCCGGAGTTTCCGATGGAAGCCGCTGGTTTCCGTCCGCTGCCGCGCGAAAAACTACCGTTTGTCAGCACGCTCGTCGCCAGCAGCGACGATATTTTTGCTTCTAGCGCATTCTCCAAGCGCTGCGCCAAGCAATGGGGCAGCAAGTTCGTCGATATCGGCCCGGCCGGGCATGTCGATACGGAGAGCCGACTCGGCGACTGGCCGGCGGGCTTTGCCCTGCTTCAAGAATTGATCGCTTAAGCCACCACCTTAATTCACGACCTTAAGCCACGACCTTAAGCCAACTGAGCGGGCTCGAGCGCAGCAAACACATCATCTAGAGGTTTTCTAGCGTCAGGCGCAACACCGCCATGACGAAGCGGTATGCCGCTTATGACGCGCTTGTGACATCCCTGTAACACTCAAGTCACAGCCTTGCCGCATTGCCTTCGTAGTCTCGGCGGCATGAAGATACTTGTGATTTCCGACGTTTTTCATCCCCGCGTAAATGGCGTGTCGACTTCGATGGAGACGTTTCGTCGCGACCTTTGCCAACTCGGCCACCGCGTTCATCTGGTGGTTCCCGAATACGAGATTCAGGGCGACGAGCCTTCTGGACCCGACATCTCGCGCATTGCATCGCGCCCGGTACCGCGCGATCCAGAAGACCGACTGATGGATTGGCGGCGCCTCTGCCGGCAGCTCGACGCGCTGGCTACCGAGCCTTGGGACGTCATTCACGTCCAAACGCCCTTTCTTGCCCACTATGCCGGCGTTCGCATGGCGCGACGCACCGGCGTGCCGCTGGTCATAACCTACCACACGCTATTCGAGGAATATCTCTATCACTACATCCCCGTCATACCCAGGGCGGCGATGCGGCTGCTGGCGCGACGACTCTCCAGCCGCCAGTGCGGCCAGGCAGATGCCGTAGTGGTTCCTTCGCAGGCGATGGCAGAACGCTTGCATGGCTATGGCGTGACAACGCAGGCGACGCATGTGCTTGCTACCGGCCTTCCGCCGGCGTGCTACGAACAAGGCGATGGCGCGGCTTTTCGTGCCGCCCACGATATCCCCGCGGATCGTCCGGTAGCCCTGTTTGTCGGACGGGCAGCGCACGAAAAGAATATTGGCTTCCTGCTCGAGGCGATGCAGACGGTGCGCCGGCGCTTGCCCGAGGCGCTCCTGCTGATCGCCGGAGAAGGCCCGGCTGTTGAGCCATTGAGGCTGCAGGCGAAGCAGTTGGACATCGGTGCCAACGTGCGCTTCCTCGGTTACCTGAAGCCGGGTTCGGTACTGGCTGGTTGTTATGCCGCAGCCGACGTTTTTGCCTTTGCCTCGTGCACCGAAACCCAGGGGCTGGTGCTGCTCGAAGCGATGGCGCAGGGATTACCGGCGTTGGCGCTCGCCGAAATGGGTACCCACGATATTCTCGACGATTGCCCAGGTGCAGTGATCGGCCGCAATTTGCCAGCCGATTTCGGTTTGCAACTCGCAGAGCTTCTTGGCGACCCTGCGCATCGCGCCGCCCTGGCTGTCGCCGCTCGTCAATGGGCGGAACGGTGGAAGAGCGAGGAGCAGGCGCGACGGATGGTCGATCTCTACTGGAGCCTGTCGGCGCGGCGCATCGCCGAACTGAATTGTCATCGTGCCGTCACACCGGCCGGCTAAGATTTTCTCTGTGCGGTGCCACACCGGCACCGCGAATTTCATGACATTTAGGAATTAGACCATGCAGTTAAATGCACTTGCAACACTTCGTCATTCCCTGCTATTTGCGCTGCTGCTGCCGGCGTTGGCGTTAGCTCATGGCGGGCCGTCAAATCAGGTTCGCCCTGACGATGTCAGGGCCAGTGTCTTTGGTGTCCGCGGTGAACTGGCGCCACCACCAGCCGGCGTCGCCGACTTGAAATTCCGCGAATTCTTCCGTTTGCCGATCGGACCGCGGGGCTTGGAGCCGAGCGCGAAACTTCAATCCCTTGATGGCAAACGGGTACGCCTGATCGGCTACATGGCGGATCGTGAAGAGCCGGCGGCCGGCTTCCTTATTCTGGCACCGCTGCCAGTGAGCATCGCCGAAGTCGAAGACGGACCCGCAGACGATATGCCGGCCTCGGTCGCCTATGTTCATTTGGCTGGCTTTGCCGATAAGACACTGCCGCAATTGCCCGGCTTGCTGGAGTTTACGGGGACATTGCGCGTCGGCTCATTTGAAGAAGCCGATGGCCGGGTTTCAACGGTTCGCTTGCAACTCGACGCCAGTGCCAGCCGAGCCTTGCTTCATCTCGGCGAACAAGCCATTGCCGCAAAGCACTAAAGCAGTTCCCTGACGCGTATCAGGCACGCCTGATACGTGCATTCGCCCCCACCCCAGCCTCCAGGAGATATTCATGAGTAGAAACCGCTTTACCAGAACCACCATGGCGACCGCCCTCGCGTTCGCTCTCGCTTCGACTGCCGCCTGTGCAGCGCCGACCGTATCGCGGCTGACACCGCCCTCTGAACTTTTCGCCACCAGCGGCGCTTCTGACCAGGTCATTGCGCGCTTTCTCACCGGCCAGCGCTTCGACTTGCAGGCCACCGTTCGGCCCGATGCCGGCACCACGATTGCGGCGGTGGAATTTTCCGTCGATGGCCGCAGAGTGGTCGCCAAGCACGGCGCCTCCAGCCTCGTAACAACAGGTCTCGTGGCTGGCCTGCCCGTCGGCACGGCGGTCGCCTCGGTGCGCGCTTACGAAAACAGCAAGCCCGGCGTGCATACGCTGACGGTCAAGGCGACCCAAAGCGACGGCCAGACGGTCACCGCCGCAGGAAACTTCGAAGTCGTCGGCATCGAAGGTGAAGATGGCCGCAAGGTCAAGAACATCATCATCCTGCTCGGCGACGGCATGGGCGCCGCCCACCGCACCGCGGCGCGCATCATGGCCGAGGGCTATGCGCAAGGCAAGTCGAAAAAATCCCTGGCCATGGACACCTTCCCCGTGACCGGCATGGTCAAGACCTCGTCGCTCAATTCCATCGTCACCGATTCAGCACCGGGCATGTCCAGCTATGTCAGCGGCAACAAGAACGCCAACAGCCAGGAAGGCGTATTCCCGGACGATACGCTCGATGCCTTTGACAATCCGCGTATCGAGTACCTGTCGGAATACCTGCATCGTACCGAAGGCAAGGCCCTGGGCCTCGTCACCACCTCCGACGTGTTTGACGCGACACCGGCAGCCAATGCGGTGCATACCGCCAACCGAGGCCTCGGTACCGGTATCGTCGACCAGTTCCTCGACGACCGTCATCTGACCGGCTTGTCGGTGCTCATGGGCGGCGGCCGCAAATGGTTCCTGTCCAATGCTTCGGACACCACCAGTCCGCAAGCCGGCAACGGTTCGCAACGTACCGCCGGCAGCGATTATGTTCTGCCAGCCGACATCGTGGCCGGCTGGGGTGCAGCGCCTGGTGCGAAAGATCCGGCGCGCGACTTGATCGCAGACTTCCAGAGCGCCGGATTCAAATATGCGCCTGACAACAGCACGCTCCAATCGGTGGCCGGCGATGCCCATAAGCTGCTCGGCCTGTTCGCGTTCTCCAACATGAACGTTTCCTACGACAAGATCGGCAAGCGCCGCGGTAATTCCACGGTGGTCGACGACTACGGTTTCCCTGACCAGCCGATGCTCGACGAGATGGCGAAAGCAGCACTCAATGTGCTGGCGAAAAACGAGCATGGCTTTGTGGCGATGATCGAAGGCGCCTCCATCGACAAGCAAGCTCACCTGATGGACAGCGATCGCTGGGTGCTCGAAACCATCGAGTTCGACCGTGCCGTACAGGTGGCCAAGGACTTTGCCAGCGAACATCCGGACACGCTCGTCATCGTTACCGCCGACCACGAGTGCTCCGGTGCCGCGATTATTGGCGCATCCACGGTAACGACGGATGCGCTGGTTGCCCAGACCACCGGCACCCACACCACCAAGGATCAGCGCGATGCAGTCGTCGGTACCTACGATGCAGCCAAGTTCCCGGCCTACGCGATAGTGAACGACGGCTACCCGCAAACGACCGACATCGACCACAAGATGCTGATCGGCTATGGCGCCAACGCCGACCGTTACGAAACTTGGCTGGCCAACGAGAAGCCCACGCAGGATTCGCAGCAGCCCTTCGTCAAGGCGGCGCCGCTCAATACTTATCCGGCCAACGCGTCAGTACGCAACGCGACAACCGGCTTCCTGGTCACCGGCCAGGTCAGTGGCGACCAGGCTGTGCATACCGCCAGCGATATTCCGCTGTCGGCTTACGGCCGCGGCGCCTGGATGTTTACTGGCGTAATGGACAATACGGATGTGTTCTTCAAGGTCATGCAGGCAACATTGGGCGGCGTACAAAAGCCAGACTTTGAGTAACGCAAACGCTATTTGATTAGCACTCTGACGGCGCGGTGGCTGTGGCTACCGCGCCGTTTTTCCATGGCCGAATTCAGTGACCGTTGTGCGGTTGGTATTTCGCTTTGCAGAACTCTTCTGATGCTCTGGGATTTGTTTTCCAAGTTTCCAAGAGCTCAATCGCTGCCGTCTTGCAGTTCGCGATAGCGATCGCGTCAAAGCGAAAATATGTTCAGGTACGAGCTGATCGCCGAGCTATTGCCGCTGAAGCTGGCAATCTGATTGGCACTCTGCTGAATGGCCGACTGCGCAGCGGTTGCCAGACGTTGTTCCTGAGACTGTTGGGTAGCCAAGTTCGTGGCTCGAGTGCCGAGCGCGCTTACTGCCTTTCCCACAGCCCCACTTCCAGACAATTCGGCCGTCGCAGTGGTATTGGCCTGCCCACCCAGCGAGCCGAGCGTGGCTTTGACCGCATCAGGATTCGACTGCAGCGCGCTTGCGAGCACTTTGCTATCGATCGAGAGCGAGCCATTCCGATTGACGCCGATACCAATCTTGTTCAGATCTGCATTCGATGCGGCGTTTGTCACGACCCGACGCAAGTCGCCCCCGGTAACGCGGGCGGGGTTTTCGTTGGCGAGGACGCCGGCGCTCTTGCCATTGCCTGTGACGGCCTTGGCGATCGCACTATTGGTGGTGTTGTAGGCACTCACGAAACCTTTCGCGGCACTGACCACATCCGCAGAGGGCGTGTTCTTGGCGAGCGTTGTCAGTGCTTTGCCTGTGGTTTGCAGCGAAGCAAATCCCGATTTGATCTGCCCATAGCTGGATAGCTGTGCCTCGGTCTGCGCAATCTGCACGCCGGTGCGCTTGGCGGCGCTGGCCAAGGCCAGACTCACCGGGTCAGTCTTACCCGACGCGTTGTTGGCAATGTTGAAATTGCGGGTCAACGTGGCGATGTTCGTCATGCTTTGCAAGGTCATGGACACGATGGACTCCTTTAATTGTGCTCTTCCCCAGTATAGGCGGCAGCCGCTCGACAATCATCCATTCATTGCCTGAGTCATCCGGCACGGCGTGACGGGCTAGAGGCGTGACGTGTCAGAAATTCGCCCGACGGCATTTTGTTGCACTGCAGTTCTTGCCGATTTTGCCGTTATCCGTTTCAACACTGCCTCCGATGCATCGCAAACGTGCCGCTCGCCACGCCATCCAGGCCAAGCGCTGACCAGCAAAGTCTCCGGTCCCGCGGCACACTTCATGCATACATCGAGGTTGTGATCATCCGATGCCCGACAGCCGGGTATCAAGCTGCAGGAGGCCATCATGTTCCACGTCCTCGACCATGAAGTCGTCGTTTATACCGGTGAATTATCCCAATCGACGCAGTACGTCATCGAGCACTACGGCAAGCGCTTCGATGATGCCATCCGCTCCGGCATCCTCATTCTCTATACCGATCCGTCGCACTGTTTGCGCGACGTCAGGCAACGTATGCTGGACGGGTTACGTGATCACAAGACGACCCACTGAATCGCGACAACTCCGTTAACCGTTTAGCACCATCTGCGCACCCTTCACGCCGATAAATGCGCGCGGAAGAATGCCAGGGTTCGCTCCCAGGCGCGTTTGGCATTGGCTTCGTCATAAACGTCCGGGCGCGTAGCATTGAAAAAAGCGTGCGCCGCATCGTAGCGGAACACTTGCGCGGGAACGCCGGCGGTTTGCATCTCCCGTTCAATTTCGACGACCAACTGTGGCACGCACCAGTCATCTTGGTTGGCGAAATGCCCCTGGAACGGAATCCGGATTTTCCCGGAATCGGCGAACTCTTTTGGCGGAATGCCGTAAAAGCATACGGCGGCCGATAGCTCTGACAGATGCACTGCCGCAGCGATCGTCAGGGCACCGCCCATGCAGAATCCCGTCACGCCAATTTTCCCGCACTGTTTGGCCAGATGCTGTGCAGCACCCCGCACATCCTGGAAAGTGGCATCCGGGAAATCGAGGCCGCCCATCAGGTGTCGAGCCTCGTCCGGGGTGCTGGCCAGCCGGCCCCGGTACAGGTCCGGCGCGAGGGCGGTAAAACCGGCTGCTGCAAACCTGTCGGCGATGCCGCAGATATGCTCATTGAGCCCCCACCATTCCTGGATCACGATGACGCCCGGTCGCGCCGAATCATTATCAGCCGCAGCCTCAGACAAATAGCCGCGGCTGCCGGCACCGTCCGGGCGGGTAAATTCGATCATCTTGCCCATGCTGTTATCTCCTCTTTCTCGTTGTCAGGTGCAACAGTTTATGCAGCGACTGCTTGGGAATTCAAGAAGAAATGGTGCGAGTCACGGTCAACGCTGCTTGCAGAAATTTCGACATTTCCAGTAATATGGAAATATGAAAATCACCGACGCCGTTGAAGCGCTTGCCGCACTCGCCCAGGAAACCCGCCTGGCGATATTCCGCCTGCTGATCGAGGCGGGACCGCAAGGCGTTAGTGCCGGACAGATCGCCGCGACGCTCGAACTGCCGGCGGCGACACTGTCATTCCACGTGGCCCACCTCAAGCGCGCCGGCCTGCTTGAAGCGCGTCAGGAGGGCCGCTTCATTTACTACTCGGCGAGCTTCGCCCGCATGGACAATCTCATTGCCTTCCTCACTGACAATTGCTGCAGCGGTGGCGCTGCTTGTCTGCCCAAAACCGCGGCCGCCGCTTCACTGTCGAAGCGCAAAGGGCGCGCCGAATCCTGTTAATCTTCTGGAGCCATTTATGAGCAATGATCGCGTCTTTAACGTCCTGTTTCTGTGCACCGGCAATTCGGCCCGGAGCATCCTGGCCGAATCGATACTGAATTTGCTGCTGGTCGGGCAAGGGCGCTTCCGCGCCTTTAGCGCCGGCAGTCATCCGGCCGGGCAGGTTAATCCCTACGCGATCGAATTGCTGAGGAAGAACCGCATTCCCACGGACAATCTGCGCAGCAAGAGCTGGGACGAATTCGCAGCTGCCGGCGCCCCGCAACTGGACTTCGTCTTTACCGTTTGCGACAACGCTGCCGGCGAAGTCTGCCCGATCTGGCCCGGTCAGCCGATGACTGCGCATTGGGGGATTGCAGATCCTGCGGCGATTGCGGATGACGACGAAGAGGAAAATCGCAGGGCATTTTTTACCGCCTACAACCAGCTCCGTCGGCGAATCTCGCTGTTTGCCAGCCTGCCTTTTGCCAAGCTGCAAGGTGTGGCACTGCAGAAAGAATTGGACAGCATTGGTCACCGGGGAGAACCCGTCGATCCGACAGTAACGAGTACCGCCGTTCCGTTGCAAAAAAAGGTCCTGGTTCTCTGCACGGGCAACTCCTGCCGCTCGCAGATGGCCGAGGTCATTCTCAATTACGCTCTTGGCGACAAGGTATTGGCTTTGTCCGCCGGTACCCGACCGCAGCCGAAGGTGGCCGACGGCGCTATCGAGGCGCTAAAGCTGGCCGGGTTGCCCACCGACGGTTTGCACCCCAAGGACGTCGACGCCGTAATGAACGAGACCATCGATCTGGTCGTAACCGTTTGCGACAACGCCAAGGAATCCTGCCCGATATTTCCACGGCCGGTGCCGCGCATTCATCTGCCATTTCATGACCCGCACGGCGAACCGCTGGAGAGTTTCGTTCAGGTGCGCAATGACATTCGCGCGCGCCTTCTGCCGGCGGTGCGCGAAGCACTCGGGATCGAATGAGCGCCCAGTGCGAGGTCGCCATCAAGGCCGGAGCGGGCGCGCCGATGAGCATTTTCGAGCGCTACCTGACGGTCTGGGTATTTC
>CAISUK010000097.1 GCA_903888645.1 uncultured Pseudomonadota bacterium
ATTCGCGGGGTCTCGTTTGCTGTTCCTGCCGGCAATATTCTCGCCATCGTCGGCCCCTCTGCCTCGGGAAAGTCGACTCTGGCACGCCTCATGGTGGGAATTTGGCCACCGCTCAGCGGCAACGTCAGGCTCGACGGCGTAGACATTTATCCCTGGCCCAAGGCCCAGTTGGGGCCGCATCTCGGTTATCTGCCGCAGGATGTCGAACTCTTCAACGGCACCCTTGCCGAGAACATTGCCCGTTTCGGCGTGGTGGAGATGGACAAGGTCGAGGCGGCAGCTCAAGCGGTTGGCGTGCATGAAACGATCCTGGCGCTGCCCGACGGCTACGAAACGCTGATCGGCGACGACGGCTGCTTCCTCTCCGGCGGCCAGCGGCAGCGGGTGGGGCTGGCCCGCGCCATCTATGGCAATCCCCAATTCATCGTCCTCGACGAGCCGAACTCCAGTCTTGACGAGGCCGGCGAAACCGCCCTCATCGACACGCTGTTGACCCTCAAGGCACGCGGCCTCACGGTCATCGTCATTACCCATCGCACCAGCATTCTGGCTGCCGCCGATCGCATGCTGGTCATGCGCGACGGACTGGTGCAAGTGAGCGGAACGCGTGACGAAGTGCTCGCCGCGTTGAGCAAGGCGGCGGTGCGGGCACCGGGGCCAGCGCACAGCCTCACTGCGGCTCCCGCCGCCTGATTCACGGAAACCATATGAAGACACCAATGTTTTTCAAACGCAGCGAACTGACCGCCACGCTCTGGTCTTTCCGCCGCGAATTCCTCGTCGTCGGCATTTTCAGCATGGTCACCAATCTGCTCATGCTGACGCCGACCATCTATATGCTGCAGGTTTATGATCGCTTCATGCTCAGCCGTAGCGATCTGACGCTGATTGCCGTCTCCCTGATCACCCTGTTTTTCTTCGCCGTGATGGCTTTTGCCGAGTGGTCCCGGTCGCGTCTCTTGATCCGGATCGGCGTTCGTCTCGACGAGCGGCTCAACAGTCGGACTTTCGATGCCACATTCGAAGCCCAGCTCAACCAAAGCCGGGCTAACCCGGCCCAGGCATTTTCCGATCTCACCAATATTCGCCAATTTCTCACCGGCAACGGCATTTTCGCCTTCTTCGATGCGCCCTGGACGCCCATCTATCTGCTGGTGGTGTTCATGCTTCACCCCTGGCTCGGCATACTTTCCCTGGTGTTTGCCTGCGTGTTGACCGGGGTCGCCGTACTCAGCCATTGGCTTACCCAGGCCCCGACGCAAAAGGCCATGGAAGCGGGGGCCCAGTCGGGCGCCTACGTCCACAGCAAATTGCGCAATGCCGAAGTAATAGAATCACTTGGCATGCTGGGCAACCTGCGTCGCCATTGGCTGTCCCGCCATCGTCAGCACGTAGCCCTTTCCGCTGACGCCCATGACGTCAGCCACCGCATCCAGGCGATCAGCAAATTTGTCCGGTACGGCCAGCAATCCCTGATGCTTGGCGCCGGCGCGTTGCTGGTGGTCAAGGGCGAGCTGACCAGCGGCGCCATGATCGCCGCCAATGTCCTGATGAGCCGCAGCCTGCAGCCCATCGACACCATCGTCGGTAGCTGGTCAAGCTGGCTGACGGCGCGCAAGGCCTTCGAGCGTCTGGAAAGCCTGTTGCGTGATCACCCTGATCGTCCCGCCGGCTTGGCGCTCGAGGTTCCCCGAGGTGAAATCCGCATCGAGGACCTTGTTGCGACCGTATCGAATCGCGCCAGTCCCATCCTCACCGGGCTAAATGCCGAATTTCCGGCCGGCGAAACGATCGCCATCGTCGGTCCATCCGGCTCCGGCAAATCGACCCTGGCCCGTTGCCTGGTCGGTGTCTGGCCCGAAGTTCGCGGTGAGGTTCTCCTCGACGGAATACCGATGGATAGCATCGATCGCGGCGAACTCGGACCCTACATCGGCTACCTGCCGCAGGACATCGAATTGTTTGAAGGCACTGTCGCTGAAAACATCGCCCGCTTCGCCGAAATCAGCGCGGAGCAGGTCATCGAAGCTGCCCAACGCGCCGGCATCCACGACATGATCCTGCGCTTTCCCAAGGGCTACGACACGCCGATGGGCGAGGCCGGCAATTTTCTTTCCGGTGGGCAGCGCCAGCGCATCGGGCTGGCGCGGGCGATGTACGGCAACCCGAGCCTGATCGTCCTGGACGAGCCCAACGCCAACCTTGACGATGCTGGTGAAACGGCCCTTATCCAGGCCGTTGAGGATCTGCGCGAGAAAGGCAAGACCGTCATCCTCATCACCCATCGCCTCAACATCCTCGGCGTCGTGGACCGTATCCTGGTCCTGCGCGATGGCGCGATCCATAGGTATGGCACGCGTCAGGAAGTGATGGACGCCATGCAGTCCGCTGCCCGGCCAAGTCCCGCTGAAAACGATATCCCCAGCGCTCAACCCGCTTAACCTTTGATTCAGGATTCTTCATATGGCGATCAGCAACATGTTGAAAGTTTTACCCGCCCCCAAGACCTTGCCGGCCACCCTGGATGGCGATGCCGACCTGCCGACCGATACCGGTCGGGCGGCGCGAATCGGCCTGTGGGTGCTCGGCGCAGGCTTTGGTGGTTTCCTGATTTGGGCCGCACTGGCGCCGCTGGACGAAGGTGTGCCGGTTCAGGGCACCATCGCCATCGACACCAAGCGCAAGGCAATACAGCACCTTACTGGTGGGATCGTGCGCGAAGTGCTGGTGCGCGAAGGACAGTCGGTCGCTGTCGATCAAGTCCTCATGAAGCTTGACGGCGCTGCGGCGCGCGCAAATTACCAGTCGGTCCGCGAGCACTACCTGGGTGTTCGTGCCATGGAGGGTCGCCTGCAGGCTGAGCAGGCCGGTCAAAACCGGATCGTATTTCATCCCGACGTCATCAGGCTTGCCGACGATCCCGCCGTCAAGCAACAGATCGCCAACCAGGAGCAACTCTTCCAGTCCCGTCGCCTGTCGCTGCAGGCCGATCTGCAGGCCACCGATGAAGCCGTCCAGGGTCAGAACGGACAGTTGCAAGGCTATCAAGGCATGCTAAAGAGCCGCAATAGCCAATTGGCATTGCTTCAGGAGGAGCTTGAAGGGGTCCGTGACCTGGTGAAGGAAGGCTACGCGCCGCGCACCAAGCAGATGGAGTTGGAGCGTTCCATTGCCGACGTAAACGGTTCGCTCGCCGAAGTGCAGGGCAACATCGTCCGCACCCACCGCGGCATCGCAGAAATGAAGCTGCGCGCCATCCAGCACCAACAGGAATATCGCAAGGAAGTTGACACTCAACTGGCGGAAATCCGTCGCGAAGTGCAGGCCGATGCCGAGAAGTTCCAGGCCGTCTCCGACGACGTGTCGCGCATCGAGATTCGTGCACCGGCAAGTGGCCAGGTGGTCGGCTTGACCGTGCAAAACGTCGGCGCGGTGATCCAGCCCGGGCAAAAACTCATGGACATCGTTCCCGGCAACGAAACCTTGCTGCTCGAAGCGCGCATACCTCCCCACCTGATTGACCGCGTCCAGCCCGGGCTGG
>CAISUK010000098.1 GCA_903888645.1 uncultured Pseudomonadota bacterium
GCTCGATGCCGGGCAAGATCCTGCAGAGCATGAGCAAGGCACAGTCTGAGCTCAAGAAGCTGAAGAAGATGATGTCGCCGATGTCTGCCGAGGCGACTGTGGTGCGCAATTACGTCGAAACGCTGCTGGGCCTGCCATGGAAGAAGAAGTCGCGCATCTCCAAGGATCTCGCTGTCGCCGAAAAGGTTCTCGACAAGGACCATTACGGACTTGAAAAGGTCAAGGAACGCATCGTCGAATACCTTGCCGTTCAGCAGCGCGTCGAAAAGCTGAAAGCGCCGATTCTCTGTCTGGTTGGTCCCCCGGGCGTCGGCAAAACCTCCCTTGGGCAGTCGATAGCCAAGGCCACCAATCGCAAGTTCATTCGCATGGCACTGGGCGGCGTACGCGACGAAGCCGAGATTCGCGGCCACCGCCGCACTTACATCGGCTCGATGCCGGGCAAGATCCTGCAGAGCATGAGCAAGGTCGGGGTCAAGAATCCGCTGTTCCTGCTCGACGAAGTTGACAAGATGGGCCAGGACTTCCGCGGTGACCCCTCTTCAGCGCTCCTCGAAGTGCTCGATCCAGAGCAAAACCACACCTTCCAGGATCACTACATCGAAGTCGACTTTGATCTTTCCGATGTCATGTTCGTGGCCACGGCGAATACGTTGAACATCCCGCCAGCCCTGCTTGATCGGATGGAACTGATAAGGCTTTCAGGCTACACGGAAGACGAGAAGGTCAACATCGCGGTGCGCTACCTGGTGCCCAAGCAGATGAAGACCAATGGGGTCAAAAAGGACGAGTTGTCGATCACCGACGACGCTCTGCGCGACATCATTCGCTATTACACACGGGAGGCCGGCGTTCGCGCTCTCGAGCGGGATATTTCGAAGATTTGCCGCAAAGTGATCAAGGCTTTGGTACTGAAGCGTCGCACCTCGAAGATGGTTGTCAACGCAAAGAACCTCGACAAGTTCCTGGGCGTTCGCCGTTATTCCTATGGCATGGCCGAGAAGGCCAATCAGATCGGCCAGGTGACGGGTTTGGCATGGACCGAAGTGGGTGGAGAGCTGCTCACCATCGAGTCCGTGACCGTGCCGGGCAAGGGCAAGACCATGACCACCGGCAAACTTGGCGAGGTCATGCAGGAGTCGATCCAGGCCGCCCTGACGGTGGTGAGGCGACGCAGCAAGCAGCTTGGCATTGCCGATGACTTCTACCAGAAAAATGACATTCACATCCACCTGCCCGAGGGCGCTACGCCCAAGGACGGCCCGTCGGCGGGGATTGCCATCACCACGGCGCTGGTCTCGGTATTGACCGGCATACCGGTGCGCGCGGATGTGGCAATGACGGGCGAAATCACCCTGCGCGGCGAAGTGTTGCCGATCGGCGGTCTCAAGGAAAAGCTGTTGGCGGCGGTGCGCGGTGGCATTCGCCTGGCGCTGATCCCGGAAGAGAACGCCAAGGACCTCGCCGAAATGCCTGACAACGTCAAGAACGCGCTTGAGATCGTGCCGGTAAAGTGGATCGACAAGGTTCTGGAATTGGCGCTGGAGCGGTTGCCGGAGCCCTTGCCCGACCCCGTGGCGACGGAGGCGGTCGCCGCATTGCCGACGGTTCCTGAGGTGGCAGCGACCAACGGCATCATCACGCATTAGCAGGCAATTCGCACCTAGACACACGCCGCCGCATGGCGGCGTTGTCTTGTCTGCAACCCCGTGGAAATCCGCTCCAGTACTGTGCAAGCCGCTTGACATACGGTTTTCGGCCTTGCTATAAAGCCCGTGCAGTTTTTGCCATTCGGCCCAGGCAAAAAGTCTTCTGAAGGTGACAGGGCAGAGGTCGCCTTGCATCCACTAGGTGTTCAAGACGTTAGGGGGATTTACGTGAATAAATCTGAACTGATCGATCATATTGCCACGCAGGCGGATATTTCCAAGGCCTCTGCTGCGCGTGCCTTGGATGCGGTAATCGGCGGCGTCAAGACGTCGTTGAAAAAGGGCCATCTGGTGACGCTGGTTGGCTTCGGCACTTTTTCTGTTGGCAAACGTGCGGCTCGCGCCGGACGAAATCCGCGCACCGGCGAGTCGATCAAGATCAAGGCAGCCAAAGTGGCACGCTTCAAACCTGGCAAAGCGCTGAGAGATTCGATAAACTAGCGGACTTCGCCGCCTTCACCGGGCGAAGTTTCAGGTGGCGTTTCCCCGACCGATGCGGAAAGGGTGCTTAGCTCAGCTGGTAGAGCGTCGCCCTTACAAGGCGAATGTCGGCGGTTCGAGCCCGTCAGCACCCACCAAATATGGTTCCAAAGTTGTTTAAAAAAGGCCGAAATCGCCTGTATTTAAGCGGTTTTTGGCCTTTTTTTCGTCCGTACTTGTCCGGGGGCATCTATTGCAATCCGCCCCACAATGGGGGCGTCATTGGGGGAATCTTAGTGCCCCCAATTGAGGATGCCCCCAAATGTCACTGACCGACACCACTATCCGTTCCGCCAAGGCTGCCGGTAAACCCGTGCGACTATTCGACGGCGGCGGGTTATATCTTGAAATCTCTTGAGTGTGGTCACGTGATTTGATGGTGCGATGTTCGCGTTCGGTGATGGTCATTTGTGGGGCGTGGAGAAAGAACAACGCCGGCAAATGACGCCGGCGTTGTCGATGATGGACTTGCTCAGGGTGTAGTCAGAACCGCGA
>CAISUK010000099.1 GCA_903888645.1 uncultured Pseudomonadota bacterium
GCGGCGGTCTATGCCAGCCCCGAGCACATCAGCATCCTTGACCGGGTGACACCGATCTCGGCGAACGTGCGCGTCGACCTTGAACTATGGGGTTGCCCGGTGAATGCCCACCAGGTGCTGTCGGCAATCCGCGCCCTTCTGTTCGGCGTCGCGCCAACGCAGAACCACGACAAGCTGTGTACCGAATGCAAGCGTATCGGCATCGTCTGCACGATGGTCGCTCATGCCATTCCCTGCATGGGGCCGGTGACCCAGACTGGCTGCGGCGTCATCTGTCCGCGCCAGGGCCGCGACTGCTATGCATGCACCGGCCCTGCCGAGAATGCCAACGCGCCCTCGCTGGCCAAGCGCCTGGAGGCGAACGGACTGGTCTCTGCCGATGTGCGGCGGCGCTTTCTTGCCATCAACAATGCGGCACCGGCTTTCGCGAAGTTTGGCGCCACCACCACGCACACGGAAGAATCCCATGGCTGAGACGCGCGAACTGAAAATGAGGGTGCCTGTCCTCGCCCGCGTCGAGGGTGAAGGCGCCCTTGATCTCGATTTTGTTGACGGTCGCGTCACCGGTGTGCGGCTGCGCATTTTCGAGCCACCGCGATTTTTTGAGAAGCTGCTGGAGGGTCGCCACTACAACGAGGTACCCGACATGGTTGCGCGCATCTGCGGCATTTGCCCGGTCGCCTACCAGATGAGCGCCGTGCATGCCCTGGAATCAATCTTCGGCACCGAGCCCGGACCCTGGGTGCGCGAAATGCGGCGCCTGCTTTATTGTGGCGAGTGGCTGGAAAGCCAGAGTCTGCACATCCATCTCCTGGCGGCCCCCGATTTTCTCGGTTTTCCCAATGCTATTGCCATGGCCGGCCAGTACCGGGACGAGGTCAAGCGTGGTCTGATGCTGCAGGGACTGGGTAACGAGATCATCCGCCTGTTAGGCGGCCGTTCCGTGCATCCGGTCGGTGTCTGCGTCGGCGGTTTCTACCATGCGCCCGATGTGGCCGATGTTTCCCGCCTGCGCAGCCGCCTCCACGACGCGCTGCCGATGGCCGAGGAACTGGTCGATTGGACGGCTTCCCTGGCATTGCCCTATGTCAGCCAGGACTTTATCAGCGTCTGCCTGCGCCACCCGGACGAGTATCCGATCAACGAGGGTGCCGTGGCCGGCAGCGATGGGCTGCACCTGCCCATCGAGGCTTATGACGAACTGTTCAAGGAATCCCACGTCGCCCATTCGACCGCGCTCTATTCCCATTACCGCGGCCGGCCCTACCTTGTGGGGCCCCTGGCGCGTCTGAACCTGAATCTGGACCGCTTGCCGGCGTCGGTGCGGGCCAATCTCGAACGCACGGGGGTGCCCTTTCCCAGTCGCAACATTTATCACAGCATCGTGGCTCGCGCCGTCGAGATCCATTACGCGCTGGTCGAAGCCTTGCGCATCCTCGACAATTACCGCGTTCCCGAAGCCACGCGCGCGCCGGTCACGCCCCGGGCGGGTGTCGGCTACGGCTGCACCGAGGCGCCCCGCGGCATGCTCTGGCAGCGCTGGGAGACCAATGACAAGGGTGAGATCGTCAGTGCCCGCATCGTGCCGCCGACCAGCCAGAACCAGGCCCGCATCGAAGAGGATTTGCGCGAACACGTCGAGGCCTTGGGCGTGGATACTGCGGAAGAGGTCTTGCGCCAACATTGCGAGACCGTGATCCGAAACTACGATCCATGTATTTCCTGCGCGACGCATTTCCTGAAAATGAAAGTCAACCGTGCCTGAGCACGCGCCTGCGGTTCGCGTGATCGGGCTCGGCTCCCCCTTCGGCGATGACCGGATCGGCTGGCAAGTCGTCGCACTGCTTGCCGAGCAGTCCTTGCCTGCCGGTGCTGATGCCGTGAGCTGCGAAAACCCGGGGCGGGATCTGCTGCCCTTACTCGACGGCATGCCGCATGTCATCCTGGTGGATGCCTTGCGCGGCGCGGGTCACCCCGGCGAGATTGTCCGCTGCACGCATGACGATCTCGCCAAGGCTCCCAGCCGCTGGTCCAGTCATGGACTGGGCGTCGTCGATATGCTTGGCCTTGCCGATTGCCTGGGGTGTTTGCCGGCGCGTCTGGAAATCATCGGTATCGAGGTTGGTAGCGATATTGGGAGCGAAGACTTGGAAGGGCTGTCGCCCGGCCTGTTGATGAGCCCCGCCGTGGTGCGGGGTGGTGAATACTTGGCCGTAATGCTGCGCAGCGAGATAGCCAGCATTTGTCGAGAACGCGCCGAACAATCTGCTGCCGCACTGGCGGCGAAGAATGCCTGCCTGGAGGAATACGCATGATTGAATATTTACTGCCGCGGGGCGATCTTCAGCGGCTGCTCGATGCCCTGCGCCGAGAGTACAACCGCGTCATCGGACCACGGGTGCGCGACGGGGCCATTGTCTTCGACGAGATCGAGAAGGTTTCGCAGATGCCGGTCGGCATCCGCGAGGAACAGGCGCCGGGCCGTTATCGCCTGCACGATAGCGGCGATGGTCGCAGCTTCGGCTGGGCCAACGGGCCGCAGGCCCTCAAGCCATTGACCTTCGCCCCGCGCGATGTCGTCTGGCGGGCCACCCGCAACGACCAGGGTGAAATGCGCTTCACGGAAACCCTGCCCGAAACGCAAACCGCTGCGGTGATCGGTGTGCGCGGCTGCGACCTTTCGGCCATGCACTTGCAGGATCAGCATTTCGGCTACCGGGAGTATCCCGACCACTACTACAACCGGCGTCGGCGCGCCTTGTTTCTGGTCGCCGTCGATTGCGCCAACCCTGCGGCGACCTGCTTCTGCCATTCGACAGGAGACGGTCCGACCGCCAGCTCCGGTTTCGACATTTCGCTCACCGAAATCGACGCGGGCTTTCTGGCGCGCGCCAAGAGCCAGCGTGGCCAGGAATTGCTCGACAGCCTGGCCCTGACGGCGCCAGACGCTGCGCATGTTGAAGAGGCACGGCGACAGGGCGAGGCGGCGGTGGCCGCCCAGCAGCGCGCGCTGCCGTCGCGCAACTTGAAGCAAGACCTGTTTGCGCGTCTAGACCACGCTCGCTGGAAAGCGGTGGGCGAGCGCTGCCTGTCCTGCGGCAACTGCACGTCGGTATGTCCTACCTGTTTTTGCCACAGCGAAGGCGATGCGGCGGACATATCCGGCCAGCAGGTCGAACATTTCCGCCAATGGGACTCGTGCTTTACCGACGGCCACAGCTACATCCACGGCTGGGTGGTGCGCGGCGCCACGCATTTGCGCTATCGCCAATGGCTGGTGCACAAGCTCGGCTCCTGGCATGATCAATATGGACGCAGCGGCTGCGTCGGCTGCGGTCGTTGCATCGCCTGGTGTCCGGTGGGCATCGACCTGACCGAGGAAGTCCACGCCCTTCTCACGGAGAAACAAGATGCGCAGTCATAGTCTGACCCTGGAACGCCCCAACGCTTACCTTCCCCACGAGGTTGAGATCGTCCGCCGGGTGCAGGAGTCGAAGACCATCTTCACCCTCTACCTGCGCTTCACCGATCCGCTGGTGCATGCCAAATACACCTACGATCCAGGCCAGTTCAACATGCTCTATCTGTATGGTGTCGGCGAGGTGGCGATTTCCATCGTTTCCGACCCGGAGCATGAGGATCTGCTGGTGCATACCATCAACCGCGTCGGTCGGACCACGCGCGGGCTGGCCGAACTCAAGGAAGGCCAGCGTCTCGGTATCCGCGGCCCATTCGGCCGTGGCTGGCCGCTGCGCGAAGCAGAGGGACGTGACATCATCATCGTTTCGGGTGGCCTCGGTTGTGCACCGGTGGTGTCGGTGATCAACCACATGATCCGTCGCCGCGAGCGCTTCGGGCATTTCACCATCGTGCAGAAGGTGAAGCACGTGGACGAGTTCATCTGGCCCAAACTCTACGA